>JBAXFC010000226.1:0-6113 GCA_037140135.1 Chloroflexota bacterium | reverse complement strand
TCGTCGTCGGGCTCGGGGGTGTCGGGCTCTCCCTGATCATGGGCGCCGCGCTGGCGGGCGCGTCGCGGATCATCGCCATCGACCGTGTTGCCGCCAAGCTGGAACGGGCGACGGCCGTCGGAGCGACGGACACGCTGGTCGCTGGTGCACCGGAGGAGACCGAGGAGGCGGTCAGGGACCTCACGGGTGGCGGCGCCGACTTCGTGTTCGAGGCGATCGGCCTCGTCCCCACCATCGAGCAGTCGATCCGGATGCTGAGCGCCGGCGGGACGGCCGTCATCGTGGGCATGGCGCCGTTCGGGCGGAAGGCGTCGTTCGACGCCTTCGGGCTCGCGGACCGCAGCCTGCGCGTCGTCGGCTCCAACTACGGATCGACGATCGCCGCGCTCGACTTCCCGCGCTACGCGCGCCTGGCGAACGCGGGACGGCTGCCCATCGACCAGCTGGTTGACTGCGTGGTCGGTCCCGGCGAGGTGGACGCCGCCTTCGAGGCGATCCGTCGCGGTGAGTCCGTCCGGCGCGTGCTGGTGCGCTGAGCGGCCCGCGCTCGTCAGCCGCCGCCGCTCAGCTGCTCATCCGCCCGGAGGGCGAGCCAGACCTCGGCCAGGTCCGCCGTCGAGCCGAGGTTCCGGCCGCTCAGCTGCTCGAACCGCCGCAGCCGGTACGAGAGCGTGTTGGGGTGGATCCCGAGGGCGAACGCAGCACTCTCGTTGTGGCGGTCGCGCTCCAGCCAGGTCCTGACCGTTGCCACGAGCTCGCTGCGGTGGCCGGCGTCGTAGGCGCGCGCCGCGTCGAGCACGTCCGCGCTCAAGGCGCGCAGCGCCGCCGGGTCATCGGCGAGCCACCGGCTGGCCGCGTCCGCGCCGTACCGGACGAAGCCGCTGCCCGCGTCCTCGGCGCGCGCGGCCGCCCACAATGCCTCCCGGCGGGGGATGTCCATGCCGGCCCCCGCCTGGAAGCCCCTGCTTGCGCCGGCATGGACGCCCGGCACGCTCTCCACGAGACGTCTCGCCGAGGGATCCTCGGGGAGGAGCACCAGGATCTGCTGCTCCTGGCGGAGCACGAGATGCGGCATCCCGGAATGTGAGAGCTGGTCCACGAGTCGCTCGTCGTCGCCGGCAAGGCCGCGCAGCACGACCAGCTGCAGCGGCTGGTCCGCCGCGAACCCGAGCCGGGCCAGGCGTCGCCGGGCCGCCCGCTCGTCGAACAGGCCACCGAGCAGCTCCGCCAGCGTCTCGGCCCCCTCGCGGCGGACGATCTCCTGCCCGTGGCGCACGATCGCGAGCTGGAGTGACGCAACCGTGGCGATGTGCTGGACCACCGCAAGGCCCGCCGCGGCGACATCCGGCCGGCGCAGGGCGAGGACGAACCCCGCGGGCCCGTCCGGCGCGGACACGGGCAGCACATAGCCCCCGGGCATCGTGGGCGGCCCGTCCGCGGTCTCCGGGATGAGCGGGGCGATGTCGGGCGGCGGGACCGCGACGCCCGGGAGCAGGGGAGCGCCGTCCGCGGTGCACAGGTAGAGCGTGAAACCCGACAGGGTCTCGAGGCGCTCGAAGATCTCGGGTATCCCGAGGCCTTCGGAGGTGAGCCAGCGGAGCGAGCCGAAGACCGAGAGCTGGGCGCTGAGGCTCTCGCGCGTCTCCGCCTGGACGGCCGCGGCAACGGTCTGGGCGATGGCGATGAAGGGAACCGGCAGCGGCACCTCGAGCACCGGGAACGAGCGCTGCTCAGCCGCGTCGAGGAAGGCCCGGTGGAGCGGCGGCACGTGCAGCTTCGCCGAGAGCGCCAGGCCCGCGACGCCGGCGGCATCGAGGCGCTCGAGATAGGCGCGCTGGGCCGCCTCCCCGCGGGGGACGCCGATCCCGGTGGTCATGATCAGCTCCGAGCCGAGGAGCCAGGGTGTCGGGTCGTCGAGCTCGCTGACGTGGGCCCAGGAGACGCGCCGGTCGAGGCCTGCAGCGCCCGCGATGAGGCGCAGCCCGAGCGCGGGTGACCCGAGCAGGTCACCGATCGTCAGCGGTCGAACACTGTCCATCGCCGCACCATAGCTTGTGGATGATCACAACGATGCGGCCTCATCGCCGTGAACCCGCCGATTGCGAGTGGGCGCCGCGCCCACCACACTCTCGCGAAATCCGGCGACCTTCGCCGCCGGGGAGGAGGAGCACCCGAGATGGCAGGATCCGTTGCCGGCAGCCCCGGCGCAGAGGCCGGCGTCGCCGCGATCGAGTCGCACTCGATCGATTACGTCCCCGAGTCCGAACGACACGGCAAGGTCTGGCAGCAGGGACCCTTCTGGTTCCTGGGCAACTTCCAGCCGTTCACGATCACCATCGGCTTCATCGGCCCGGCGATCGGCCTGTCGGTGTTCCAGACGATCATCGCCGGCGCGCTCGGCATCGCGTTCGGCACGCTGTTCATGGCGTTCCACGCCACGCAGGGTCCGCACCTCGGCCTGCCGCAGATGATCCAGTCCCGGGCCCAGCTGGGCTACCGGGGGGTGATCGTCGCCCTGTTCGGGTCGTGGGTCACGTTCATGCTGTTCAACGTCGTGGACGTGATCATCCTGCAGAGCGGGATCAACGGGATCTTCGGGATCGATCCGATGCTCATCGCGATCGGGACCACGGTGGTCGGCGCGGGCCTCGCGATCTACGGGCACGACCTCCTGCACCGCTCCTTCCGGCTGCTGTTCTACGTGTCGCTGCCGTTCTACGCGATCCTCACGGTCGCGATCGTGGCGGGCGCCGTGCCCAGCACCCCCGTGGCCCCCGTCGAGGGCGGGATCGCTGCCCTGCTCGCGATGTTCACGGCCGCCGCCGCCTACAACATCACCTACGCCCCCTACGTCTCGGACTACTCCCGCTACCTGCCCCGTTCCACCAGGACCGTCCCGATCGTGGTGTCCGTCTTCTTCGGAGCTGCGGGCTCCGCGGTGTGGCTGATCGCCCTCGGTGCATGGCTTGCGACCGCCACGGGCGCCACGGACGCCCTGGTCGGGCTCCAGGGTGCCGGCGACGCGGTCTTCAACGGGCTGGGCGTCCTGCTGGCCGTGCTGGCCGTGCTCGCCCTCGTGGCCACGATGGGCATCAACTCCTACAGCGCCATGCTGTCCACCCTGACGGCCGTGGACTCCGTCCGGTCGTTCAAGCCCACCCGCACCGTCCGCGTGGTCACCATCGTCGTGCTGGCCGTCCTGTGGGCGGTGGCCGCGGTGGCGCTCGGCGGCAACGCCGTGACGGACCTCTTCAACGCGCTGATCGTCATGCTCTACCTGATCGTGCCGTGGACCGCGCTCAACCTCGTTGACTACTTCTTCGTCCGGCGCGGCCGCTACGCGATCCTCGACCTGTTCACCCCCAGCGGCATCTACGGCGCCTGGGGCAAGCGGGGCCTCGCGGCCTACGTCATCGGCCTGCTGTCCATGAGCCCGTTCCTCGTGATCCCGGGCTGGGTCAAGGGGCCGGCCGTGGACGCCCTCGGCGGCGCCGACATCTCGGCCATCGTCGGCCTGGCGGTCTCCGCCGTCGCCTACTTCCTGCTCACCCGGTCACTCGACCTTGCCGCGGAGACCCCGGCGATCGAGGCCAGCGAGCGGACCATCGCCGAGACGCGGGCATGAGCGAGGTGGAGGCGGAGGTCCTCTCCGCCGCCGCCGTCCTGGTCACCGCCTTCGGGGCGCACGACGTGGCGGGCTACTTCGGGGCGTTCGCCCCGGACGCCACGTTCCTCTTCTACACCACCCCGCGCCTGCTGGGCTCGCGGGCCGCCTACGAGGAGGAGTGGAGCGCCTGGGAGGCGGACGGGTTCCGGGTCCTCGGGTGCACCTCGCTCGAAGGCTCGGTCCAGGAGATCGCTCCCGGCGTGGCGGCGTTCACCCACCGCGTCCGCACGCGCGTCCGCCTCGGCGGCGAGGAGACGGACCTCGCGGAGCGCGAGACAATCGTCTTCCGCCGCTCGGGCGACGGCCGCTGGCTGGGCGTCCACGAGCATCTCTCACCGGAGCCGTCATGACCGACGACGCGCGCGCCCCGCAGGACCGCCCTGCTCCCGTGGGGCCGCCCAACGCCATGCAGGTGCCGCGATTCGCGGGCCCGGACACCTTCGCCCGCCTGCCCCGCCTGGACCAGGTGGGCTCCGCGGCCGTCGCCATCGTCGGCGTCCCGTTCGACGCGGGCGTCTCGTACCGCAGCGGCGCCCGGTTCGGGCCCCAGTCCATCCGGGCGGGATCCAAGCTCCTCCGTCCGTACCATCCGGGGCTGGATGTGGAGCCCTGGCGACGGCACCAGGTGGCCGACGCCGGGGACATCGCGTGCAATCCGTTCAACATCGACGAGGCGCTGGCATCGATCGAGGCGGGCGCGTCCGACCTGGCCACGCGCGCGGACGCGATCGTGACCCTCGGCGGCGATCACACGGTGGCCCTGCCGATGCTCCGGGCGCTGCACAAGCAGCGCGGCCGGATCGCCCTGCTCCACTTCGACGCCCACCTCGACACCTGGGACACCTACTTCGGACAGCCGTACACGCATGGCACGCCGTTCCGCCGCGCGTTCGAGGAAGGGCTCCTGGCCGAGGACCGGTCCATCCACGTGGGCATCCGGGGCCCGCTGTATTCAACGCAGGATCTCGCGCAGGACGAGGAGATGGGCTTCCGGGTCATCTCGACCACCGATGTCGCACGCCGCGGCGTCGATGACGCGATCGGGAGGATCCGGGACCGGATCGGTGACCTGCCCGTCTACATCTCGGTGGACATCGACGTGCTTGATCCGGCGCACGCGCCCGGGACCGGGACACCGGAGCCCGGCGGCCTCACCACGCGCGAGCTCCAGCTCATCCTTCGGGGTCTCGACGGGCTCCATCTCGCCGGCGGCGACGTGGTGGAGGTGGCGCCGGCCTACGACCACGCCGAGCTGACCTCCCTCGCCGCCGCCAACGTGGCCTACGAGTACCTGGGCCTGCTCGCGAGGGCTGCGCCCGGGCGCTAGGAGGAGATCCCATGACGCTGCGGGTCGCCATCGTCGCGGAGCCCTCGACGCTGCTGGCGAAGGACGCCGGGATCGAGCGCGCCCGTGACCTGGTGCGGGACGCCGCCGACCGGGGCGCCGGGCTGGTGGCGTTCCCGGAGGCATGGCTGGGCGGCTACCCGGCCTGGGTGTTCGGCATGGCCGCATGGGACAGTGCGGAGGCCCGGCACTGGTACGGGCGCTTCGTTGCCGCATCCCCGGTGATCGCCGAGGGCGACCTCGACCCGATCGTCGAGGTGGCTGGGGAGCGCGGCATCGCCGTCGTCATGGGCCTCAACGAGCGGTCGGCGGCGGGGTCTGGATCGGTCTACAACTCGCTCGCCTACATCGGCGCCGGCGGACGGCTGGCCGGCGTCCACCGCAAGCTCCTGCCCACCCACACCGAACGCATCGTCTGGGCCCCGGCACGGGACGGCTCGGGGGTGCGGGTCCATGACCTCGCGGGCGCCCGGGTGGGTGGCCTGATCTGCTGGGAGCACTGGCAGCCGCTGTTCCGGCAGGCGTTGCACGAGCAGCACGAGAACGTCCACATCGCCTCGTGGCCGGACATGCCGGAGATGCACCTGGTCGCCTCGCGGTCGTACGCGATGGAGGGCCGCTGCTTCGTCCTTGCGGCAGCGCAGGTCCTCGCGTCGGATGACGTCCCGCTCGAGATTCGGGAGGCGTACCGCGCGGGCGTCGGGCCCGGCACGCCCGCTGACGGCACCTGGTTCAACGGCGGGTCGGCGGTCATCGGGCCGGACGGCGGGTACGTGGCGGGCCCGTTCTACGACGAGCGCGGGATCCTGGTGGCGGACATCGATCCCGAGGCGGCGATCGCCTACAAGCACGATCTCGATCTGGCGGGCCACTCCTCGCGTCCGGACGTCTTCCGGTTGTGGAAGGCCGCCCCCTCCGTACCGCCGGAGCCCACCGGGGTGCCGGGGACGACCGGAGCTCCATCGTCGACCGGAGCTCCATCGTCGACCGGGGCGCCGGGGCCGACCGGGGTGGCGGGCTGATGTGGCGGGCGGTGTCCCCGCGG
Source organism: Chloroflexota bacterium (assembly GCA_037140135.1). Classification (GTDB taxonomy): domain Bacteria; phylum Chloroflexota; class Limnocylindria; order Limnocylindrales; family CSP1-4; genus CAIXZV01. The sequence goes on along the minus strand of JBAXFC010000226.1, from coordinate 56 downwards.
ACCGGCGCCGTGGCCGCGGTCGCCGCGTCGGTCGCCGCGGCGCACATCACCGCCGC
>JBAXFC010000225.1:0-6117 GCA_037140135.1 Chloroflexota bacterium | reverse complement strand
CATCTTCGCCGCGCCGTGGTTCGTCCTGGTGGGCGCCGCCCCCGCCGCCCACCAGGACGAACCACGGCGCGGCGAAGATGAGCGGCAGGCGGGCGGTCACGGCGACGCCGAGCAGGAAGCCCGCCAGGACCTGGGACCGGTCCGGTGGCCAGGAGGAGCGCAGCAGCCGTCGGCCGCGTGAGACCGGCCCGCCGGCTTCGAGTGCCTGGTCCACGGCCTCCGCCTCGTCCCAGGGGTCCTCCTCCGCCGCCTTCGGGTCGTTGCGGAGCGTGACACCGACGGCGAGCAGGGCGACGTTGACGGCCACGAGATGGGCGAGGTACCAGGTGCTGCCGACGGCCGTCGCCCACCACCAGACGGTCCCGGTCGCGAACAGCAGGGTGGTCAGGGTGCGGACCGCCAGGCGCAGCCGCAGGCCGCCCAGCATCCAGAACGTGAGCAGGACGCCCAGCACGCCGAGCCCGATGGCGATGGCCTCCTGGTCGGTGGCAAGACCCCAGAGCGCCACGAACGGCACCAGCACGAGCGCAGGCAGCGGGGGGAACGGCAGCAGGACCTGGCCGTACGGACTCCCGTTCGCGACCTCGATCGGGTAGACGTCCTGGAACCAGTCGTTCTGGGGCAGCGCCTGGCCGGTCGGCACGGGGTAGGGGAACCACGCCCGCCCGTGCAGGTAGGCATCGGCCTGCCACACGAAATGGTTGTAGAAGTTGTAGTGCTCCGGGTTCGAGAGCGCGTAGAGGACGAGTGCGGCGAGCGCGATCAACCCGCCGACAAGCCACACGACCGGGCTTCGGCGGACAGGGGCGACAGTGGGGGCCACGGAGGACCCCTCGGCTATACTCGGCTGCACCTTTATCGCTGCTTGGGGGCTCCCCGTGACCGCAATGGGTTCGGGTCTGCCCGACCGGGACTCGAGGACGGACGACGACCCCCGGCGAGGCATCGGCCGACAGATCCTGGCCGTTCTTGCGATCGGCCTCGTCTTCCGCCTGATTCTCGCATACGGGATCCCCGGACTCCGCGGCTCCGGGTTCGACACCGACCTCAACCTGTTCCGGTACTGGGCGGAGACGCTCGCCACGTACGGCCCGGGCGGCTTCTATGCCAACGCCTCGTACGCGGACTACACGCCGGGCTACCTCTACGCCCTCTGGATCGTGGGCATGGTGGGCCAGGCGCTCGGTGGCGTCGGCGACCTGATCAAGCTGCCGGCGATCGTCACCGACCTGGTGCTCGGCTACCTCGTGTGGTCGATGGCGATCGAGTTGGGCGTGACGTCGCGGCGGGCGGTGATCGCGGCCGCGGTCGTGGTGTTCAACCCGGTGACCTGGTTCGACTCCGTGATCTGGGGCCAGGTGGACAGCTTCGGCACCGTGTTCCTGATGCTCTCGGTACGCGAGCTGTGGCGGGCCCGCAACGAGCGGGCGGCCGTGTTCGCGGTCATGGCCGCGCTGGTCAAGCCGCAGCTCGCGATCCTGGTGCCGATCGTGGCGCTGGTGGTCATCCGGCGCGCGCTCTGGCCGGCCGGCGCCTGGGGTGCCGAGGGTGCGCCGCGCGACCGCCGCAGCGGCCTCGAGCGGCGGATCAACGGCGTCGCCTCGATCTTCACGACCGCCACCGCGGGCTTCCTGGCCGCGGTCCTCCTGTGCATCCCGTTCAGCCTGACCGTGATCGCCTTCGCCCCCACGGCGCCGTTCGTGGACTCGTCGCTGATCCGCCTGGTGCTCACGACCGCGGGCGTCTACCCGTACCTCACCGTCAACGCCTACAACGCCTGGGCGCTGTTCCCGGTGGACGGGGCGTCCATGGCGACCGCGGGCGGCTGGCTGTTCGACTCGCCGGCCAAGGACGCCACGGTCTGGGGCATGGTCGGCCCGTTCACGGCCGTCACCGTGGGCGCCGTCCTGCTGCTCGGCACCACGGCCTTCGCGGCGCTCCGGGTGGCCTTCCGGCCGGATCGGCTCACCATCCTCGCGGGCACGATCGTGATCGCGTTCGCCTTCTTCGCGGCCCCGACGCGCGTCCACGAGCGCTACCTGTTCCCGTTCTTCGGCATGGGGGCGATCCTGGTCGCCTTCTCCTGGCGCTGGCGGATCGCCTACGTGGCCGCCTCGATCGCCACGTTCCTGAACATGTACGTGGTCCTGACCACGCTCTACGGGGACATGAACCCCAAGGTCTCGGACTGGCTCGGCATCGGTGAGGGGATCCGGGGGGCGTTCGGGGTGACCGTGGTCGCCCTGCTGCACACGGCCGCGTTCGTGTGGGCGGTCACCCAGCTGCGGCCGGGCGCCGCGCAGACGCTCGAGGCGGAGCTGGAGCACGGGCGGATCGAGCCGGAGCCGGCACCCGAGGTCGATGCCGCGGGGCTGGAGCCCTCAGGGAGCCAGGCGCCAGCCGGCGGGGCCGGCCGCCGTGAACCCGTCGCCCGTCGAACCGCCGAGGTCCGCCTGGTCCCGGCCTGGTATGACCGGATCTCCTGGACGGAGGCCGGCCCGATCGCGTGGCTCCGGAGCCGCTTCGGCGAGACCCCCGTCCGTCCCGACCGGTCCGCGGCCCTGCGGTCAGAGGGCCGCGGCCGCCTGGACCGCCTCGACGCCTTCCTGCTGGTCGTGCTCGTCGTGGCCTCGCTGGGGCTCCGCTCCTACCGGCTGGCCGAGCCTGCCCGGATGCACTTCGACGAGGTCTACCACGCCCGCACCGCCACCGAGTTCCTCCAGTTCTGGCGCTACGGGATCTCGCACTCGATCTACGAGTGGACGCACCCGCATCTTGCCAAGTACGCGATGGCCGCCGGCATCGTCGCCTTCGGCGGGCACGACGTGCAGGCCACGAGCAGCCTTGGGGTGACCGTGCGCGACGCGGTGATCGAGCCGCGGCGCAACGATCCCAGCGGCCTCGCCGCCGTGGCCGGTGACCGGGTCTGGGTTGCCACCGGCAGCGATGTCATCGCCTACGACCTCACGACCCGCGCCGAGCTCGTCCGCTGGCCAGTCCCGGGGGCTGCCGTCCTGGCCTACGACGCCACCGGCAACCAGCTCCTGATCGGCACCGACGACGGGTCCCTGCTCGCGCTCGACACGTCCTCGCTGGACGCGGACCGGCACACGGCGCTCGTGGATCCGCAGCCCTTCGCGACGCTCGACGGACCCGTCCGCAAGCTCGCGGCCTACGACGACGGGGCCCATGCGGCCGCGCTGCTCGACGGCGGCTTGGTGGTCGTCGTGGACTCGAGCACCGGCGATGTGACCGGGCAGGTCACCGTTGACGGGGCGGCCGCCATCACCTCGGTCGGCAGCCTCGATGCGATCATCGCCACCCCGGCGGACGTGACCGACCCTGCCGCCGCCGCCTCGCAACTCGCGGAGGCGCTGGGCGGCGACGCAGCGGCCTACCAGGCGCAGCTCGAGACGGTGGGCGTGGACTCCGTCGTCCTCGATGCCCCGCTCACCGCCGAGGGACGGACGGCCATCCAGAAGGCCATCGACGCGGGCACGCTGACGGGCGTGGTCGTGGGACCCACCTCCACGGTCGGCGTGGCGGGAGCGGCCGGGGTGACCCTGCTGTCGTCGTCCGGGACCGTGTCCGCCACCCTCGACACCGATGCGCCGGCGGCCGGCATGGCCGTTGCGAGCGGCGTCGAGGGCGGAACGCAGCTCTACGTCTCCACCGCGGACCCGGGCGGGAAGCCGGAGATGGCCGTCTTCGACATCACCGGCGACTCCGCCAAGGACGGCCCGTCACTCGACCAGACCTTCGAGATGCCGGGCGCCGTGACCACCGTCCTGTTCGACGAGGCGGCCCAGATGATCGACGTCCTGGGGACTGCCCAGGACGGATCCGGACCCACCGTGTACGTCGTGGAGCCGCATGGCCGGAGCGTGTTCGCGGACCACAGGCTGCCTGCCGTGCCAGTGGCGATGGCCATCGACCACAACGAGAACTACCCCGCCCCCGCCCGCGGTTCACTGCTCGCGTTCGGTGGTGACGGGCAGGTGGCGATGGCCGACGTCGGCCACTACGACTTCGCGTGGCGGCTGCCGGGCGTGATCCTGGGCGCCCTCACCGCCGGCGTGCTGTTCCTGCTGGGGCGCCTGCTCTTCCGGCGGCGCGCGGTCGGGGTGCTGGTGGGCCTGTTCGTCCTGCTCGACGGGATGTTCTTCGTCCAGAGCCGGATCGCGATGAACGACGTCTACACCGGCTTCTTCATCCTCGCCGCGTACCTCGTGTTCGCCTGGATCTGGCTCGACCCGCCCCGGCGCCGCTGGGCGTTCTGGGTTGCGATGCCGGCCGTCGGGGTCCTGCTGGGCCTCGCGCTGGCCTCCAAGTGGGTTGCGGCCTACGCGATCGGCGCGCTCGGGATCCTGGTCCTGGTCCGCTCCGCGCTCGGCCGGATCATCCTCATCGCGGGCATGATCACGGTCACCGCGGTCCTCGGCTGGATGGGGCTCGCAGTCCCCACGGGCACCGATGGCGCCGGCAACCTGCCGTTCATCTCGATCATGATCGCGCTCACGCTGGCCACGGTCGTGATCACCATCTACCACCCGATCGCCTGGTCCGACGACGAGGTCCGGATCGCGGTCGCCGGCCCGCCGGCGATCGGCATCCTGCTCGCCTTCACCGCCATGGCCCTGGGCAAGGTTGACGCCACGATCGCCCTCGGGCCGGTCAAGGTGGGTCCGCTCGCGGCCGGGCTCGCGCTCGTGGCCCTCGGTGCCGTGGCCTACGGCCTGTTCCAGGGCGGCGGGCGGATCGGCATCGGGCCGATGGCCCACGGACCCGACCCGGACAGCGACGCACCGGTCCCGCCGCCCGCCGCCCCGCCTGCCGAGGGATGGCTCCGGATCGGCTGGGGCCTGGGCCTCCCGGCGATCTTCCTGGCCGGCTCGCTGATCGTGCTGCCGCTCGCGGTCTACGTCCTGCTCTACCTGCCATGGGCGTTCATCGACAATCACCAGCTCGTCACCGGCTGGCCCGCGGGCAACACGGGCCAGACGCTGGTCGCGCTGACCGGCGAGATGTACCGCTACCACAACAACCTCACGGCGGCCCACGCCGCCTCCTCGCCGTGGTGGGCGTGGCCGCTCAACCTCAAGCCGGTCTGGTTCTACCAGGGCGGCTTCGCGGGCAGCTGGTCCGCCGCCATCTACGACGCCGGCAACGTGGTGACCTGGTGGATGGGCATCCCGGCGATGGTCTTCGTGGCCGTGCAGGCCTACCGGCGCCGCAGCCTGGCCCTGGCCCTGATCCTCATCGGCTTCTTCGCCCAGTGGGTCTCGTGGGCTCGCATCGACCGGGCGGCCTTCCAGTACCACTACTACACGAGCCTGCCGTTCGTGGTCCTCGCGCTCGGGTACTTCGTGGCGGAGGTCTGGCACGGACCGTCGAAGCGGACCTGGGCGCTGGCGCGGATTGCGGGCGCCGTCGCCCTGATGGGCCCCGTGATCCTGTGGGTCCTGCGCTACCCGCTGTGCGCCCTCGCCAACGTGGAGTCGGTCAACAAGGGCTCCCAGGCCTGCAACGGGAACCCGGGCAACATGGTCGTGACGCCTTCGACGCTGGCGCTGGTCGTGGTCGCGGTGGTGACCGGCATCGTGCTGATGCGGATGCTGATCGATCTCGGGCGGCCCAAGGGCGATGGGACGGCCGTCGGACGCCGGGACCTGCTGCCGATCGCGGCCACCGCGGGTGTCGGGGCGGTCGCGCTGGTCGTGGCCTCGATGCTCCCCGGCGAGACCCCGCTGTTCACGTTCAACGTGATCGTGCCGGAGCTGATCGCGCTGGTGGTGGCGGTCCCGCTCGGGATCGTGGCGATCCAGGTGGTCACGGCGCGCGACGCCCGGCGCTGGGTTGCGGGGTACGTGGCGTCGGCCGCCCTCTGGTTCGTCGTCCTGTACCCGAACATCTCCGCCCTGCCCATGCCGTCCACGATCGTGAACGTCTACCAGGGGATCCTGCCCACCTACCTCTACGCGTTCCAGTTCGGGGTCAACACCGTGGACCGGAGCGGGGCGATCACGTTCGCCGACCCGCGCTTCGCCGTCCTGATCGTGGCGCTCGTGGCCGCGGCCGCAGTCGTCGCGTACTCGGCGTGGGCGTGGCGCCAGGCGC
>JBAXFC010000224.1:0-6136 GCA_037140135.1 Chloroflexota bacterium | reverse complement strand
CGGATCCCCGTGCGGCTGGTGATCCAGTCGTCCGAGGTGTCCACCATCCGCTCGAGGTCGGCGTTGGTGAGGATCTGGGCGGGGGCATACCGCCCCCAGCCGGTGAGGCGGACGGAACGGACGGACTGACCCGTCATGCGGGCTCCACCTCGATCAGGGGGGACTTGGCCTTGACCAGGGCGCCGTTCTCCACGCAGATGCGGGCGACACGCCCGGAGAGGTCGGACTTGATCTCGTTGAACAGCTTCATGGCCTCGATCAGGCCGATGATCTGCCCCGCGGAGACGTGGTCGCCCACCTTCACGTAGGCCATGGCTCCCGGCGACGGCGCCCCGTAGTAGATGCCAGTGAGCGGGGCCTTGACCGACGGCTTGGCCGGGGGCGGGGCGCTCACCGGCGGGGCGGCGCCGGGTGCGCCGGCAGGCGGGGCGGCAGCCTCCGGTGCGGATCCGTCCGCAACGGCCGTCGCGAGGGTCACCGGGCGCTCGATCGCGGCGGGCGAGCGGACGATGATCGAGGTGCCGCCGGCGGTCATCTCGAGCTCGCCGAGATCGCTCTTCTCGAGGATGGCGGCCAGACGGTCCACGAGGGCGAGCAGGGAGGCCTCGCCGGCATCGCCGTGCGCCGCGGTCCCAGCGCCGGACGGCGGCCCCGGGTGGGCGCGGTGCGCGGCGCCCGACGGGTCGCCGGGGCCGACGGGAACCGGATCGACGAGCCCTCGTCCCTCGGGATGGGCGGGCTCGTCGAAGCGCTCCTCGCGCGGCTCGCCGGGCTGCGGCTGCTCGGTCATGCCTCCCACCTCCGGAAGACGAGCGCGGTGTTCTGGCCGCCGAACCCGAACGAGTTCGAGACGGCGATCGAGATCGACCGGTGGGACGCGACGAGGGGCGTCAGGTCCAGGCCGGCGCCGTTGTCGTCGATGTCAACGAGGTTGATGGTCGGCGGAACGACCCCCTCGCGGATGGCCATGATGGTGGCGATCGCCTCCACGGCGCCGGCCGCGCCGAGCGTGTGCCCGAGCATCGACTTGTTGGCCGTGACGGCGATGCTGCCGGCGTGGTCGCCGAAGATCGTCCGGATCGCCTGCAGCTCCGCCTTGTCGCCCTCCGGGGTGGAGGTGGCGTGCGCGTTGACGTGCTGGACCTCGGACGGGTCGATGCCCGCCTTCTCGAGCGCCCGCCGGGCAGCCCGGACAGCGCCCATGCCACCGGGCGCCGGCAGCGTGATGTGGGACGCGTCCGCGGTGGCCCCGTACCCCACCAGCTCGGCGAGCGGGGTGGCGCCCCGGGCCTCGGCGTGCTCGAGCGCCTCGAGGACGAGGATGCCGCCGCCCTCGCCGATGACGAAGCCGTCGCGACCCTTGTCGAACGGGCGCGAGGCGCCCTCGGGATCGTCGTTGCGGGTCGAGAGCGCCTTCATGGACGCGAACCCGCCCACCGTCGCCTCGTGGATGCCGGCTTCGACGCCGCCCGCGAACATCATGTCCGCGTCGCCGCGCCGGATCGTCTCCCAGGCCTCGCCGATCGCGTGGCCGCCACTGGCGCAGGCGGAGACGGTTGCGAAGTTGGGGCCGATCGCGCCCGAGGCGATCGCGACCTGCCCGGCCGCGACGTTGGCGATGCCCATCGGCACGAAGAACGGGCTGATCCGGTCCGGCCCCCGCTCCCCCATCACGAGCACGTTGTCGAACAAGGTGGCGACGCCACCGAGGCCGGAGCCGACGATGACGCCCGTGGTGGCCGCGGTGCTGGCATCGAGGCGCCCCGGAAGCCCCGCCTGGTCCATCGCGTGACGGGCGCACACCAGCGCGAACTGGATGTACCGGTCGGTGCGCCGCATCTCCTTGCGGTCGAGGACGTCGGACGGGTCGAAGTTCTTGACCTCGCCGCCGACCTTGCTGGCAACCCGCGCCGGGTCGAAGTTGGTCAGGGTGGCGATTCCGGACCGGCCAGCGACGAGCCCCGCCCAGGTGGACGGGAGGTCGCCGCCCAGGGCCGTGACCATGCCCATGCCGGTGATGACGACGCGACGCGGCCGGACGGGCCAGGACCAGCTCATCGGACCAGCTTCCCGGTTCGGACGGTCGCGGCGCGGTAGACGTCCCCCGGCAGGCCGCGGGCCGAGATGGCGTTGGCCACGACCAGGTTGTCGAAGGGCGTCCGGCGGATCTCCGCGCTGACGTTGCCGTCGTGCACGTCCACGACCGCCCACGAGGCCGTGGGATCGCCGTCGAAGACGTAGCCCGCGGATCCGTCGTTGACGATGACCTTGAAGCCGAGGTCGCGGACCTCGGGCAGGTGGGTGTGGCCGACGCAGATCACGCGGGCGTCGGTGCCCGCGGCCCGCTCGAAGATCACGTTGGCGTCGAGCACCTGGTCGAAGCCCCGGGTCTGGGATCCCGGCGACGCGTGCACGACCAGGACCAGTGTGCCGTCCGCGGTGCGCATCCGGCGCTCGGCGGGGAGCCGGCGCAGCCAGGCGAGCTGGTCGTCGCCGAGCTCGTCGTGCGCCCACTCGACGGCAGCCCGTACCGTCTCCGGCACGCCGTCCTGGTACTGGGGGAAGGCGGACCCGTAGTCGAGGTCGCCGACGGCGATGTCCGTGTTGCCGGACACGATCAGCGCGCCCTCGGACTCGAGGAACCGCAGGGCATCCACGCAGCCGTTCGGGTCGGGGCCGTTGAGGACCAGGTCACCCGCCACCAGGACGGCGTCGGGCTTCTGGCGGCGGATCTCGGCGGCGACCGCCTCGAGCGCGGGCAGGTTGCCGTGGATGTCCGAGAGGACGGCGATGCGGGTCACTTGAGCACCCCGGCGGGAGGGATGACGAAGGAGAGCAGGCCCTCGCAGGCGGTCTCGCCGTTCACGCTGGCAACACCGCGGCCTTTGCCGAAGCGGCTGCCGAGCTTCTCCATGGTGACCTCGAGCCGAAGCACGTCGCCCGGGACCACGACCCGCTTGAAGCGGACCTCGTCGATGCCGGCGAACAGGCCGATCCGGTCGCCGAATCCGGGCTGGGTGGCGACATAGCACGCCATCGTCTGGGCCAGCGCCTCCACCTGGAGGACACCCGGCATGACGGGCAGGCCCGGGAAGTGTCCCTGGAAGAACCACTCCGTGGCGGTCACGGCCTTGATGCCCACGATCCGCTTCTCGGCCGGCTCGTACTCCACGATGCGGTCCACGAGGAGGAAGGGCCAGCGGTGCGGGATCAGGCTCTCGATGACCTTGACCGAGAACGGGGCGGCCATCGGAGGGGCGGCGGGCGGGGCGTCGGTCACGGGTGGCTCCAGGGGTCGGCTTTCAGCGGTGAGCGTGACGGCCCGGCAGCAAGCCGAGCGCACGGGTGCGTGCAGGGCTGCACGCGGAGGACGTCACGAGCTGCGCTCCTGCGCGGTCAGGAAGGCCTTGCTCCCGACGCGATCGAGCAGGTTCGTCGTGAAGCGTCCGGCCAGGAACGGCTCGGATGCGAGCAGGGCCTGGTGGATGGCGATGTTGGTGGTGACGCCCTCGATGCGCAGCTCGGCGAGGGCCACCCGGCCGCGGGCGATCGCCACCTCGCGGGTTGGACCCCACACGATGAGCTTGCCCAGCAGGGAGTCGTAGAAGGGCGGCACGTCGTAGCCCACGTAGGCGTGGGAGTCGAAGCGGACGCCGGGGCCGCCGGGGACGTTCATGGAGTCGATGGTCCCGGCACCCGGCCGGAAGTCGTGCTCCGGGTCCTCGGCGTTGATCCGGAACTCGATCGCATGGCCCTGCTGCGGGACGTCGGCCTGGGTGAAGCCCAGGGGCTCGCCGGCGGCGATCCGGATCTGGGTGGCGACGAGATCGATGCCGGTGAGCAGCTCGGTCACCGGGTGCTCGACCTGGATCCGGCAGTTGATCTCGATGAAGTAGGCGTTGCCGTCGTTGTCCACGAGGAACTCGAGCGTGCCCACGTTCTCATAGCCCGCCGCGACCACCGCCTTGATCGCGCGCTCCGCGAGCTCGCGGCGGCCGGCCGCGGTCATCGCCGGCGACGGCGACTCCTCGAGGATCTTCTGGTGGCGGCGCTGGATGGAGCAGTCACGCTCCCACAGGTGGACGCCGTGCCCGAACCGGTCCACGGCCACCTGGATCTCGACGTGCCGGTTCTCCTCGAGCCACTTCTCGAGGTACAGGGCGTCATCCCCGAAGGCGGCCTTGGCCTCTGAGCGGCAGATCGGCAGGACGGCCGCCAGCTCACGCGAGGAGCGGACCATGCGCATGCCCTTGCCGCCGCCGCCGGCGGATGGCTTGATCAGGACCGGGTAGCCCACGCGCTCCGCCTCGGCGAGGGCGTGGTCGTCGTCGGCGAGAAGGCCCGAGCCCGGGACCGTGGGCAGGCCGTTCTCGGCGAGCAGCCTGCGGACCTCGGCCTTGGAGGCGAACTTCTCGAGGACGGCCGCCGAGGGGCCGATGAACGTGAGGCCGTGGGAGTTGACGGCGTCGGCGAAGCCGTCGTCCTCGGACAGGAAGCCGTAGCCCGGGTGGATGGCGTCACAGCCGGTGAGCATCGCCGCCGAGATGATGGCCGGCGCCGAGAGGTAGGAGCGGCGGGCATCCGCGGGTCCGATGCAGATGGCCTCGTCGGCGAGCATCGCGGGCAGGGACTCGCGATCCGCCTCGGAGTAGGCGACGACGGCCTCGATGCCCAGGGTCCGGCAGGCGCGCAGGATGCGCAGCGCGATCTCGCCGCGGTTGGCGATCAGGACGCGGGAGATCATCGCGCGCCCTCGTCGCCGGTGCCGGATGCCGGCGTGTCACCGTTCCCGTCGGCTTCGGCAAGGGGCGCCGGGACCTCGACGACGGCCACGTCCTCGCCGTACTCGACGCCCTCGCCACCCTGTGCGAAGAACTCGACCAGGACGCCGTCGATGGGGGCGGCCACCTCCTGGGGGATGCCGAGGACCTCGACGACCGCGATCCGGTCTCCTGTCCGCACGGGGCTGCCGGCCGCGACCGACGGACGGAAGACGCCGACGGCCGGCGAGGTCGCGAACGCGCGCTGCTGTTGCGCAGCGGGGGCGGGTGCGGGAGCCGGAGCGGCCGCCGGCGCCGGCGCGGCATGCGGATGGGCCGGGGAGACGGGGGCGTGCGTGGCGCTGCGGGCGCGCTCCGCCCGGCGGGCCGACGCCGACGAGGCGGGACGGCGGACGCGAACCTTCCAGTCGCCCTCGCGGATCTCGACCTCGCCCAGCCCGGAGCTGGCCAGCCTCGAGACCAGCGCCGGCACGAGCGTGTCGGCCAGCCTGGCCAGCGTGGCGTGGTCGGCCTGCCGCGCGGCAGCCGACCGGTCGATCGGGCGGTTCTGTTCGGGCATCTGCTACACGTCCTCGCGGGCGGGTGGTTCGTTGCGGCGCCCGACGGGAAGGGGCGCGGGGATGGCTCGACTGCCGGCCTCGAACAGGCCGCGCAGGCGATCGGCGAAACCCTGGCGGGGCTGCGGGGTGGGTGTCGCGGGGGGCGCGGCCGTCTCGGCGTACGCGCCGAGGGAACGGTACCGGCGATAGCGCTGCTCCACCAGCACATCGAGCGGGATGACCGTCAGGCGGTCCAGCTCGCGCACGATGGCGGCCTTGAGGCGGCGGCCGGTCTCCGCGACGTCGGTGTGGGCTCCGCCCGCGGGCTCCCCGATGACCTCGTCGATCACGCCCATCGCGTGCTGGTCGGCAGCGGTCATCTTCATGGCCAGCGCCGCGGTCGGCGCCTCGTCCGTCGTGCGCCACAGGATGCTCGCGCAGCCCTCGGGCGAGATGACCGAGTAGACCGCGTTCTCGAGAGCGAGCACGACGTCGCCCACGGCGATCGCAAGCGCGCCGCCGGAGCCGCCCTCGCCGGTGATGACGGTCACGATCGGGGTCCGCAGGCGGGTCATCAGGCCCACGGACCGCGCGATCGCCTCGGCGATGCCGCGCTCCTCGGATTCGGGGCCGGGATGCGCACCGGGCACGTCCACGAAGGTCACCACGGGCAGCCCGGAGCGCTCGGCGAGCTCCATGATCCGCATCGCCTTGCGGTAGCCCTCGGGATGCGGCATGCCGAAGCTGCGCCGGACGTTCTCCTCCGTGTCGGCGCCCTTCTGCTGGCCGACGATGGCCACCCGGTGGCCGCCGATC
>JBAXFC010000223.1:0-6152 GCA_037140135.1 Chloroflexota bacterium | reverse complement strand
CTCCCGAAGCTCGAGGCGGCGCAGCTCCCCCGGATCCTCTCCGGCGTCTACGGGACCGGGGACAAGCTCCCGACCGAGGCCGAGCTCGGGGACGACTTCGGCATCAGCCGGATCACCGTCCGCCAGGCGCTGGGGCTCCTCCGGGACGAGGGGCTGGTCACGTCCGGGGGCTCGCGCCGGGCGGGGACGCTGACGCTGCCGCGCAACACGGACGGCGCGGGCAGCGAGGCCGGGGTCCGGGCGGTTGCCGCCCGCGACATCGTGGACATCATCGAGTTCCGGTCGGTCGTGGAGCCGGCGGTCGCCCGGCTCGCCGCTCGCCGCTCGGACGAGACCCTGGTCGCCCGGCTGCGTGCCGCAGTCGAGTCGCTGGGTGGGGCCCCGGATCCCACCTCGTTCCGGCGCGCGGACTCCGAGTTCCATCTCGCCCTCGCCCAGGCCTGCGGCAACGAGCGCCTGATGGAGGCGGTCCTGGTGACCCGCGCGGAGCTCCTGCACTGGCGTGACCTGATCCCGATGCCGGATGACATCGAGGAGAACCGGGCGGAGCACGAGCGGATCACGGCCGCGGTCACTGACCATGACGAGGAGGCCGCTGCCGCAGCCATGCTGGACCACCTGCGGCTCACGCTGGCCTCGTTCCAGGCCCACATCCACGTCACCGGGGACTCCTGACGCCCTCCGCAACCTGTCCGCAAGCGATTGGGCCGATAAGAGCCCATTGACATCGCCTCCGCGTACCGCGAATATCCGCGCAATGCGGCTGGGAGGCCGCAGCGCTGGAGGGGTATGTTCCGGCGCTCGTCCACCATGGGCGACGCCCGGATAGAGGGAGGTCCGTTCGGTATGGAGATCTCTGGGCATCAGCCCGCGAAGCTCAGGCGGGAGCTCAACGTCTGGGAGGCGATCGGCATCTCGCTCGCGCTGATGGCGCCGAGCATGGCCGCCAACATCAACCCCCAGGGCACCGCCGGCCAGGTGGGCCGCGCCGTGCCGCTTGCGTTCCTGGTCGCCACCGTCGGCGTCCTGCTGGTGGCGTACACGTTCGTCCGGCTGACGCAGCAGTTCCACCACGCGGGCTCGGTCTACGGGTTCGTGGGCGTCACCATCGGCCCGCGGGCCGGCGTGTTCTCGGGCTTCGCGCTCATGGGCACCTACATCTTCTACGCGTGCGTCACCACCATGGCCGCGGGCATCTTCGGGGCCGACTTCCTGCAGCGCCTGGGCATCATCCCGGCCGGAGACATGCCGGTCCTGATCCCGCTGATCATCGGGATGATCGCCCTCGCGGGCGCCTGGTTCCTGGCCCTCGTCCCCGCCCGCGACGGCACCCGCATCCTGCTCACCGTCGAGGGAATCACGGTTGCGCTGATCCTTGTGACGGCCGTGATCATCCTGTTCAAACTGCTCTCGGGCGGCGGTCCCAACGGCGAGACCTTCAACCTCAACGTCTTCACGCTGCCGGAAGGCGTCGGGCTCAACGCCCTCGCGGTCGGCTCCGTCTTCGGCTTCCTCTCGTTCGCCGGCTTCGAGGCTGCGGCCACGCTGGGCGAGGAGGCCCACAACCCGCTCAAGGACATCCCGCGCGCCATCCTCGGCGTCGCGGTCTTCGGCGGCGTCTACTTCGTGGTCATCACCGCGATCGAGGTCATGGGCTTCGGTGGCGATGCGGGCATGGAGAGGTTCGTCGGGTCCGGCTCGCTCCTGGGCGACCTGGGCGCCGAGTACATCGGGCCCTGGATCGGCGACCTGATCACCATCGGCGCCGCGATCTCCGCCTTCGGCTGCGCGCTCGCCTGCCTCGTCGGGGCCTCACGCCTCCTGTACGCCCTGGGCCGCGACAACGAGAAGACCCCGGTCCTGGGCATGGCCGCCAAGGTCTCCCCGCGCTGGGGCACGCCGTCCGGCGCGCTCGCCATGGTCACGGCCGTGGCAGCGGTCATCATCGTCGCGTGGGCTGCCTTCTTCGGCGCCGGCGCGTTCGACATCTTCGCGGGCTCGGGCGTCATCGGCACCCTGATCCTGCTCGTCGCGTACATGTTCGCCACGGTGGGCGCGATCAAGTTCCTGTTCTTCACCGGCAAGCCCAAGGTGCCGATGTACGAGATCGTCGTCCCGATCGCCGGGCTGCTGGTCCTGCTGTTCACGCTCTGGCTCAACCTGACCTTCGACACGAGCCAGGCCGGCTTCCGGTACGAGGTCGTGGTCATCGCGTGGCTGCTCATCGGCGGCATCTTCGTCATCGCCATGCCGGGCCTCGTCCGGCGAGTCGGCGAGCGTCTCTCCGCCGACGAGGGCCTCACCGCCGCCAAGAGCTGACGCTCGCGACACCCCGCAACCTCAAGGCCGGCGCACCGTCCCCCCACGGTGCGCCGGCCGAACCCCCACCACGGGAAGGCACCATGCTCGAGAATCTGCGCGCCATCGATCTCACCCAGGCCCTCGGTCCGGACACCGTCATGTGGCCCGGCGCGCCCCAGCCTGCCTTCCAGACCATCCTCACGGTCTCCCATGACGGCTTCTACAACCGCCTGGTGACCTTTGTCGAGCACACGGCAACCCACTTCGACGCGCCCTGCCACATGGTGGAGGGCAAGGAGTCCGTGGACCAGATCGGCGCCGAGCGCCTCTTCCGCCCGCTGGCCGTGATCGACATCAGCGCCGAGGTCGGCGACAACGCGGACGCGATCCTGACCCTCGAGCAGGTCCAGGCGTTCGAGGCCGCCAACGGGCGCATCCCCGACGGCGCCGCCGTCTTCCTGCGCACCGGCTGGGAGGACTGCAACACCGACCCGGTCAAGTACGCCAACGCCGGCGGCGAGCTCAAGTTTCCGGGCTTCGGCCCCGATGCCGCCCGCTTCCTCGTCCAGGAGCGTGGCGCCATGGGCCTGGGCACCGACACCCTGGGCATCGATCCCGGTTGCGCGACGGACTTCGTCGTCCACCGCCAGATCAGCCACCCGCGCGGCGTCTGGCACGTGGAGAACCTCACGAACCTGAAGTCCTGCCCGCCCCTGGGCGCGTGGGTCGTGGTGGCGCCGTTGCGCCTGGTGGACGGCTCCGGCAGCCCGTGCCGGGTGATCGCCCTGGTCCCGTGACCAGCCAGGTCCGCCTCTCGTTCATCGCCACCTGCGACCTCGTCGCGCTCGTCCGCGGCCGGGCGGTGCTGGCCGCGGAGCTCGATGCGCGCCGCGCCACCGGCGTGGGCTGGGTCCCCGCGGACCTTGCGCTCACCACGTTCGGCGACATCGCGGATCCCAACCCGTTCGGGGCGCTGGGCGACATCCGCCTGATCCCCGACGGGGCGTCCGCGGTCCTGCCGGCATCCGGGGACCGTCCCGAGACCGAGCTCGTGCTCGCCTCGATCGTGGAGACGGACGGCACGCCGTGGGCCTGCGATCCGCGGACGGCGCTGCGGGACGCGGTGACCGCGTTCGGCGCGACCGGCCTGCGCCTGATGGTCGCCTTCGAGCAGGAGTTCACACTCTTCGGGGCCCACGGCAAGCTCGGTCCGGCGCCCGAGGGGGTCCCGGTGCCGCCGCCGTTCTCCCTCGAGGCGTTCCGCTACGCCGAGCCGTTCGGGTCCGACCTGGTGACGGCGCTTGCGGCATCGGGCCTGCGGCCGGAGAACTGGCTGCCCGAGTACGGCGCCGGCCAGTTCGAGATCACGATCTCGCCGGCGGATCCCATGGCGGCCGCCGACCGGGCGATCCTGGTGCGCACGCTGGCCCGTGACGTGGCGGCCGCGCACGGCCTCCGAGCCTCGTTCGTGCCGCTGCGCGCGCCGGACGCCGTGGGCAACGGCGTGCACGTCCACCTCTCCCTGTGGGACGGCGACGAGCCGGTGACCCTCGACGCGGACGGTGACCTGACCACGCCCGCCGGCCGGTTCGCGGCCGGCATCATCGAGCATGCCCCGGCGCTCATCGGCTGGAGCGCGCCCTCGGCGATCTCCTCGTACCGGCTCGCGCCGCACCGCTGGTCGTCCGCGGCCGCGTTCGTGGGGCGCCAGAACCGCGAGGCGATGCTGCGCATCTGTCCCGTGGTGACGATCAACGGCGACGGGCGCCGGGGCGCGAACCTCGAGTTCCGGGCCGCCGATGCAACCGCCAACCCGTGGCTGGTCCTCGCCGCGCTCATCCGGGCCGGGCTCGACGGGATGACCCGCGAGCTGCCCACGCCGCCCGTGCTGGACATGGAGCTCGACGCGCTCGACGACGCGGGCCGCGCGCGATTCGGCGTGCGGGCGCTGCCGCGGACGCTCGAGGCGGCGCTGGCCGCGGTCGAGGACGACGCCGTCTTCCGCTCCTGGTTCGCCGAGGACCTGGTGGCAACCCACCTCGGCATCCGGCGGACGGAGCTGCGGATCCTCGCCGACGTCACCCCCGAGGAGCGCTGCACCCGGTACGCGGATGTGGTCTGACCTCGCGGCCGCGGCGGCCGCGGCGGCCGCGGCGGCGATCCGCGACGCCGGTGTCTGCGACGGGCCGGACGCCACGCTCAACGGGATCCTCGCGTCGGTCGGCCTGGCGGACCACCACGTCCACGGTCACGTGACGACACCGGTGGACGAGGCCGGGCTGCGGGACATGCTGATCGAGTCGGACCGGCGCTCGGCCGCCGATGCCGCCGGCTCCGACACCCAGGTCTGGCACGCGATCCGGCGCTGGTGCGCGCCGCTCCTGGGGCTGCCGGCCCACGCGCCTGCCGCGGACTACGTGGCGGCCCGGCTGGCGCTCGGCTCGCAGGGCACCGCGGAGCGCCTGCTCCCGCTGGCAGGCTTCTCCTGGCTGGGCATCGACACCGGGTTCCGGGGCACCCAGATCGCCTCCCCGGCGGCCACCGGCGATGCAGCCGGCGGCGTGCCTGCCAACCGGATCGTCCGCCTGGAGGCCGTGGCTGAGCGCCTGGTCGCGGAGATCGCGGACCCGTGGTCGTGGCCGGACGCCTTCCGCGCTGCGCTGGCCGCGGAGCGGGCCGGGGATGACCCGGCCGTGGGCTGGAAGTCGATCCTCGCCTACCGCGGCGGCTTCGACCGTGACCTCTCCCGCCCGGCGGACGAGGCGGTTGCGGCCGCTGCGGCCCGCTGGGCCGGGACCGTCCGGGCGGGCACGGCGCCCCGTCTCGAGGACCCGGTCCTGCTGCGGGCGGGCATCTGGGCCGCCGTGGACACCGGGCTCCCGGTCCAGTTCCACACGGGCTTCGGTGACCCGGACCTGGACCTCCACCGCTCCGACCCGCTGCTGCTCACGGACCTGATCCGCGGTTCCGAGGGCCGGGCGCCGATCGTGCTCCTCCACACCTACCCGTTCCAGCGCGGCGCCGGATACCTCGCCCAGATGTTCCCGCACGTCTACCTCGACGTGGGGGAGGCGGTGAACTACACGGGCGCCGCGTCCGAGCACGTCGTGCGCGAGTCGATGGAGCTGGCGCCGTTCACCAAGATCCTCTTCTCATCCGATGCCTGGGGCGCGCCGGAGCTCCACCTGCTGGGCTCGTGGCTCTTCCGGCGGGCGATGAGCCGGGTGCTGGGCGCGTGGGTCCGCGACGGCGACTGGTCCCTCGCGGACGCGGAGCGCGTGGTGGCACTGGTGGCCAACGAGAACGTCCGCCGGGTCTACGCGACCGCGGGCTGACGCGCGGGGCTGGCCGCACTCGGACCGGCGGCCGCTACTTGCGCCAGCCGTTCATGGAGATCGAGCCCAACGAGCCCGGGTCGGACATGCAGGCGGGGACGCCCGCGCCGGGGCCGGGTGCGGCGACGAAGCGCCCGCGGCCGCCGGGCAGGATCAGCGCCACGGTCACCGGATTGATCGGGGTGATCACGCCGCAGTAGTTGGAGATCGCGACCTCGGTCTTGATCGAGGTGCCCGTGGCGAGCTTGAACTTGGGATCGCCCGGCGAGGTGTGGGCGATGCCGCTGGCACCCATCGCCTTGGAGTCGATCAGGATCGAGCCGTTCCCGTCCACCAGTTGGAGGCGCGGCGTGCCGCGGACGAAGCAGGTCGTCGACGCGATATTGGTCACCCTCACGGTGGCGAACTGGCTGCCCATACCACCGCCAACCTCGGTGATCACGGCCTTGAGCTGCGACGAGAGGCAGGCGAGGACCGGAACCGGCGTCGGGCTGGGCGTCGGGCTGGGCGTGGGCG
>JBAXFC010000222.1:0-6165 GCA_037140135.1 Chloroflexota bacterium | reverse complement strand
TCCCGCGGCCCCGACCGCGTCCCGCGGCCCCGACCGCGTCCCGCGGCCCCGACCGGTACCCAACTATGTGTTCGGTGGCCGGTTCGTCCTCGTGCCTCATAGCCGATTCCTGCAGAGTTGGTCCCGAGCTCTGCACGCGATCCACTCCGTCAACACGTAGCCGGGTAGAGCCCCGGCTTCGCGCCCCGGATCAGCTGCGGAGGAGGCGGCGCGCGGCTCCGGCGTAGTCCAGGTACGCCGGCTCACGGCGCACAGGACCCAGGATCGGTGGTCGCAGCCAAGCCCGCCGCTGGGAGGCGGGGTCTGCCATCGCCAGCGTCCATCCCCGTGGAGCTGGGGCTGTCGGATCCTTCAGCCAGGCGGCAGTGGTGGCCGTGATGGCCGGGAACCCCTGGTCCACGAGGTCCCGGTTGTCGCGCAGGCGTGCGGCGATGGATGCCGTGTCGAGGGCGACCAGCAGGACGACCACGCGCCGCGGCGTCCAGCCAAGATCCCTGGCCACGGCCACAGCCTCGCGCTCGTAGAACGCCAGGCTCCTCTGGAGCGCACCGAAGTCCACGAGGTCGCACTTGGTCTCCTGGACGACGAGGGCATTGTCGGCCGGCCGGAAGGCGAGCAGGTCGATCCAGCCCCGCGGCCTGTCACGGCCGATCTGCACTTCACTCGCGGTGCTCCATCCGTCTCGAGCGTGGCGGCGCGCCGATGCTCCGTTCAGGACCGCGTGGACACCATCGGCCTGGCGCTCCCGATCGGCGAGGTGGCGGACGTCGGCAGCAAGCGAGACGCGGGCCCCGAGCGCCGCGAAGACCCGCTCGACGACGTTGAGGTCCAGGTGGTCTGCCCGTCCGCACTCGATCCTCCAGATCGTTGCCTGCGAGGTCCGCGCGCGGGTCGCCAACTCGTCCTGGGTCCAGCCGATGAGCCGGCGGCTTGACCGAACGAACTCCCCAAGCCATGGCCCGAGGGCGGCGCGCGTCAGGTCGATGGTCGAAGCAGGCATGACGCAGATGTAGTCGCGCGCACTCATTTCCGGCTTACGCGGCGGTGGTCCACCCAGCGAGCGACAGAGAGAGCGGACCGAGTGGCGCCGGGCTGATCGTGGTTGCCGGCCCGGAGATCGGGAGCGGGGCGTTGACCCGGCATGGTGCGCGCATTGCCGCGGACGCATTGCCGCGCCCGCCCTCGGACCGTGAAGTGTCTGTTCTCGAGTTCCTGCCCTCGAGCCCTGGGCCGCGACTCGAACCGCTGCGAAGGCAGGCCAGGGTCGCATCGGTAACGGAGACGTGGGAATGCTGCCCGTCGGTCAACCTCGCCGTGGACCGCGCTCGAGCCGAACAGGCGGTGGGACTCCCGACGCCGGGCGGAAGCCGGCCGTCGAGTCGCACACCCTCGATCGCGACGAGCACCAGATTGCCTGCGAACTGCTGCTCTTCCTCGAGGATGGGTGGCCCGCGTGCATCGAGCTCGTGCACTACGCGGAGTCCACGGTCGGCGGGTCTCCTCCCCTCGACCAGTTCGCGCCTCCGACGGCG
This sequence comes from Chloroflexota bacterium, assembly GCA_037140135.1. GTDB lineage: Bacteria > Chloroflexota > Limnocylindria > Limnocylindrales > CSP1-4 > CAIXZV01. Next base: position 4,633 of record JBAXFC010000222.1, on the reverse strand, counting down.
TCGCGGTGACGCCGGCCGCCGCAGCTCCGGGGTCCACAGCCACCGGCTCGCGTCCTGCGGCTGGCGGAGACGACGGGAGAAGCGCACATGCGATGTGTCCGGCGACGGAACCCCGTGCAGAGCTCAGGACAAACTCTGCAGGAATCGGCTATGAGGCACGAGGACGAACCGGCCAACGAACACATGGTCGGTACCGGGAGCCCGGGGCCCGGGCCGCGCGCCGTTCGAGGACCGGCTATTCGACGTCGTCGCCCGCCCCGTCTCGAGCGCCCGCTTGCGGCTCGCCTGGCGTCCAGCGCAGGATGTCGCCCGGCTGGCAGTCGAGGACGCGGCAGATCGCGTCGAGGGTGGTGAACCGGATGGCCCTGGCGCGCCCGTTCTTCAGCACGGCGACGTTCGCGGGGGTGATGCCAACGGCGGCGGCAAAGTCGCCCACGGACATCTTCCGGCGCGCCAGCATGACGTCAAGGTCCACGACGAGCGCCATCAGATCACCCCGTCGAGCTCGGCTCGATCCGCGACCGCCGCGAGGAGCAGGCCCCGCATGACGACCATGAGCAGCACGAACGCGAGGCACGCGGCGATGCAGGCGGCGAGCCAGTAGACCATCGGTCCGCCGCCACCGGGCACGAAGGCGAGCATGTGGATCAGCACCAGACCGGTCAGGACCGTGGCAACCGCCCCACAGGTCACGATCGCATCGACCCAGCGCACCGCCCGGCGCGTGAAGACAGCCCCGCCGTCCACGAGCGCCAGCAGCCGCCAGGTCGCGAGCAGGGCCACCTGGCCGCACGCGATGAACAGGATCGCGGCCAGGGAGTACGGGACGACGAGGTACGCGACCTCGGGAACCCGCACGCCGAACTCGAACGCGAAGGCCGGCACGAGGACCTGCGCGAGCACGGACACGAGCAGGAGCACGAGGAACACGACGCGCAGAAGGTGACTCGGGAGGTTCTTCATCTATCGATGGTCGATCGGTATCGATCGACTGTCAATAGCTCGTCCGAACCTCGAACCCCTACTTCACGCTGCCGGCCGTGATCCCTTCCACGATCTGGCGGTTGAAGACCACGTAGACCACGATCATCGGGATGGTCACGATCGAGAGCGCCGCGAACAGCAGCGAGTAGTCCGTGACGTGGCGCGTCGAGAAGGCCAGCAACCCTGTCGGGATCGTCTTGAGGCTGTCGTCCTGGATGTACAGGAGCGCGAGCAGGAACTCGTTCCAGGCGGAGAGCGCGGAGAAGATCGCCACGGTCGCGAGGCCCGGCCGCAGCAGCGGCACCGCCAGCGACCAGAAGACACGCCAGTCGCCGGCGCCGTCGATCCGGGCCGCCTCGAACAGCTCGTCGGGCAGCGCGTCGAGGTAGACCTTGACCAGGTAGATCGCGAGCGAGAGGCCCATCGCGGCGTAGGGGATGATCAGCGCCAGGCGCGTGTCCGTGATCCCCAGCTCGCCGAACAGCCGGGACTGCGCGATGAAGTAGGACTGCAGCGGCAGGATCAGGCCCAGCGCGAACACGCTCATCAGCGCGGTCCTGCCGCGGAACCGGTAGCGGCTCAAGGCGAACGCCGCCCCCGAGCCGAAGACCAGGATGAGCGTGACCGAGGCGGCGGTCACGATCGCGCTGTTGAGCGCATACCCGCCGATGTTGCCGATCTCCCAGGCCTCGGCCCAGCGCGAGAAGTCGATCGACGTCGGCAGCGCGAACGGCGTCGAGAAGATGGCCCCGTTGGTCTTGAACGAGGAGAGGACCATCCAGATCATCGGGAAGAAGAAGACCAGCGCCAGCACCAGCAGCGCCAGCGAGAAGAGCAGGCCCGGCAGCCGGCGCGCGAGGCCCACGACGCTCACGAGCCCGACCCCGCGCCGCGTCGCTGGATCCGCGCGTAGACGAGCCCCACGCCCAGCACGATGGCGGTGAGGATGATCGCCATCGCGGAGCCGTAGCCCACGTCACCGTTCTTGAACACCGCCTTGACCAGATAGGTCGTCGGGATCTCGGTGGCGCCGTACGGGCCGCCGTTGGTGAGCACGAAGAACAGGTCGAAACCCTGGAAGCCGCCGGTCACGCAGAGCAGCACGGCCACCCAGACCGCGTTGGCGATCATCGGCACCTTGACCCGCCGGAAGAGCGCCCATTCGCCGGCCCCGTCGAGCCGGGCCGCCTCGATGATCTCGGCCGGGACCTGCCGCAGGGCGGCATGGAAGATCATCATGTAGAACCCGGCGAAGACCCAGCCTGAGACGACGCTGACCGCGATCAGCGCCGTGGACGGGTCACCCAGCCAGATGTGCTGCAGGTCCCCGAGGCCGACCGCGGCCAGCCCGGCGTTGAGCAGCCCGAAGTCCGGGTTGTAGACGAACGACCAGAGGACCGCGACCACCACCATCGGCAGCATCACCGGCGTGAAGATCGCGACCCGGAACCAGAGACCCCCGGCGCGCGCGGAGATCACACCGGCCAGCAGCAGGCCCACGGTGACCTCGAGCACCAGCGTCGCCGCGATGTACCCCAGCACGTGGACGAACGAGTTGCGGAAGACGGCATCGTTGATGGCTGCGAGGTAGTTGTCGATGCCCACGAAGGTCATCGTCCCGAAACCGTTCCAGGTCGTGAACGAGTAGCCGAAGGTGAGGACCATCGGCAGCAGCACCGCGAAGCCGAACAGCAGGGCTGCCGGCAGCACGAACAGGTACGGGCTCAGGGACCGGGTGGGCTTCATCCGAAGGGAGGTCGGGCAGGGGCGCCGGCCGTCCGCGCGGGGAACGCGGACGGCAGGCGGGAGACGGGCTGGGGGAAGGGCTACTTGCGGCCGAGCGTGGCGTCCACCTGGGCCAGGGCGTCCTTGGGACTGGCCTGCCCGCCGAGCACCGCGGCGATCGCGGTCTCGAGGGCCTCGGCCATCTTGAGGTCGTACCCGGTATCGGGCGGGAGCACCACGGCCGGTGCGCTGTTGAGCAGGTCGTTGAGGCTCGTCGTGCGGGCATCGACGTCCGCGGACGATGCGGATCTCGCGAGCGGCGTGACCTCCGCGGTGATGAACGCGGTGACGTTGTCGGCGCTGTTGAGCAGGGCCATGAACTGCGTGGCCTCGGTCATCTTGGCCGTGTGAGCGTTGATGATGTAGCCGGTGGCGACGCCCATGACGGAGTCCTGGTTGCCCTTGCTGCCCGACGGCATGGCCGGCAGGTTGACGTAGTCGAAATCGAGCGTGGGGGCCTCATCGATGGCCCACGAGACCAGCCACGAGCCGATGGCGTGCATGGCCGCCTTGCCGCCGAAGAAGAGTTGCGCGCCCTCGTTGTCGTCGATCGCATTGACCGACTCGTTGACGCACTTGTGGGTGCGCAGGTCGGCCACGTACTGGAATGCGGCCTCCCATTCGGGGGTGTCGAACCTGCCGGTGCCCGCGAGGACGGCGTCGTAGTTCGCCTCGCCGACGACACGTGAGACGAGGTGGGCGATCCAGTTGCCGGCGGCCCAGAGATCCTTGTTGCCCGACGCGATCGGGATGATCCCCTTGGCCGAGAGGGTGTCGCAGGTGGCGAGCAGCTGGTCCCAGGTCTTGGGCGGCGTGAGCCCGTTGTCGGCGAAGATCTTCTTGTTGTACCAGAGCACGTTGGAGACATCGTGCGAGTACGGCACCATCACGATCCTGCCATCGAGCGTGTACTGCTTGAGCGTGGCCTCGTCGAACAGGTCCTTGAGGGCTCCCGTCTTGAAGGCGTCCGTGATGTCCGCGGCGAACCCGTCCTTGACGCGGTTGGCGAGCCGGGCCCCGGTCCACTCGAAGTAGATGTCCGGCGGGTTCTTGCCGTTGAGCAGGTTGAGCTCGCCGATCGTCTCGTAGAGGTCGTCCTGCTGGTAGTTGATCTCGACCTTCGTCTCCGGATGCGCCTTCATGAACTGCGCGGCGACGTCGTCCCAGACCTTGATCTGGGCATCGCCCGGCGAGCCCATCGCGATCCGCAGCACATGGTCGTTGACCGGCGTGGGCGTGGCGCCGCCACCGCAGCCGGCGAATGCCAGCACGGCGACGGTGGCGAGGGCGGCGAGCCCCCGGGCCGTCTTCGTCATGCGAGTTCTCCTCCTGGGCCGGCGGGCGTCAGCTCGCCGGGCCTGACGTGGGTACCGGTGAGATCGGAAAGGGCCATGTCGAGCGCGTCGCCGAAGACGCGCACGCGTCGCCGGCGGAGCTCGGCGAGGTAGGGGTGGAGCACGCTGCGCGCATCCTGCTCCAGGCGTCCATCGCCCGCCAGGCCGGCCATCGCCCCGAGCGCCGCGGCACCTACGGCAACGGCCTCGATCCATGGCCGGCACTCGGCGACCAGCGCCGGGTTGACGACCGGTCCATGGAGCAGGTGATCCGTCGCGTCCGCCAGCCAGCCGCCGAGTGAGGCGAGGTCCGTTGCCGCGGCCGCGGTCTCGGACGGATCCCCGGTCGAGCACCGGAACAGGAAGGACTCCAGCGAGCGCGTGACCGTCGGCGCGTCGTCCACGTTGAGGCACGACGAGAGCGTGTTCTCCGCGAACAGCGCGAAGGCCTCGTGATCCGCCTCGCCGGCAACGTCCCGGATGGCCCGGCGCCACGAGGCGTCGGGGTCATAGCCCTCCGGGTCGGCCAG
>JBAXFC010000221.1:0-6201 GCA_037140135.1 Chloroflexota bacterium | reverse complement strand
GGTCGTGATGGTGGAGTTGGGCAACATGCACAACGCCGGCGATGCGCTGCGGATGCGGAGCGCGACCGGCCGCGACCGGTACGCGGCGGGGCTGCTGGCCGGGATCCGGGGGTTCCTCGGCCGCTGAGGTCAGCGCGGCGGGCGGGCCCACCGCCGGCCGGCCGCAGATCGCCGAGCGCACGACGACGCCCACACGACGCGGGCGGCCTGCCATGATCAGCACATGACGTTCACGATCGGCGCACGCGTCATGCAGACCCCCGCGGCGGACCGGCTCGAGATCCTCGACCGGGCGGTGATCGAGGTTGGCGAGAGCGGCGTGATCGCGGCCGTGGCGATGGCCGGCACCCCGGCGGGCGACGCGCTCCGGGCGGGCAGCGGCCACCACGTCGAGACGTCCGAGCACGCCGTCCTGCTGCCGGGCCTGGTCGATCTCCATGTCCACGCGCCGCAGTGGCCACAGCTCGGCACCGGCCTGGACCTGCCGCTTGAGCGGTGGCTGTTCGAGTACACCTTCCCGCTCGAGGCGCGGTTCTCGGACCTGGGCTTCGCGCGCCCGATCTGGGCGGACCTCGTGGACGGGCTGCTTGCCCATGGCACCACGACCGCCGTCTACTACGCGACCGTGGACACGGCCGCGACCACCGCTCTCGCCGCGGCCGCGGCATCGGCCGGCCAGCGCGCGTTCGTCGGCCGGGTCGCGATGGACCACCCGGACGGCACGCCGGCGTGGTACCGGGACGCCTCCGCGGCCGATGGGCTCGCCGCCAGCGCGCGGTCCATCGAGGAAGTGCGAGCGGTGGACGCGGGCCGCGGCCTCGTCCGTCCGATCATCACGCCCCGCTTCTCGCCCGCCTGCACCGACGACCTCCTGCGCGGCCTCGGCGAGCTGGCGGCGTCTTCGGGTGCCCTGGTCCAGACCCACTGCTCGGAGTCGGACTGGGCACACGCCTACAGCCTCGACCGGTTCGGGATCACGGATGCGGCCACCCTCGACGCATTCGGCCTGCTGCGCCGGGGCACCGTGCTCGCCCACGCCAACCATGTGACCGATGAGGACATCACCCTGGTCTCCGCGCGGGGTGCCGGCATCGCCCACTGCCCACTCTCCAACGCCTACTTCGCCAATGCGGTGCTGCCGGTCCGCCGCCTGGTCGGTCACGGGGTGGCGGTGGGCCTTGGCACGGACGTCGCCGGCGGCGCCTCGCCGTCGCTGCTCCACGCGGCCCACGATGCGGTCACCGTCTCGCGGCTGCTCGAGGACGGCGTGGACCATGCGCTGGCCGCTGGCTGGCGGGGCGTGGCCGACGCCCGGATCGACACCACGTTCGCGTTCTGGCTCGGAACCCTGGGCGGCGCGGGCGTGTTGGGCGAGCCGGTCGGCCTGCTGGAGCCCGGGCGCCGCTTCGACGCGGTGCTCGTGGACACGGCGTCGCGGCACGGCTCGCTGCGCACGTGGCCGGGGATCGACGACCCGCAGCGGCTGTTCGAGAAGGTGGTGCGCCTGGCCGGGCCGCCGGACATCACCGACGTCTGGGTGGACGGCCGGCGGGTGGCCGGCGCCTGACCCTCGGCAGCCGGCGAAGCGGTCCCGGCGCGGGACGGGCGCCGGCGCGGGACGGGCGCCGGCGCGGGACGCACGCGGGCGGGCGTCAACCGCCGGCGATCACCCACATCTCCTTGAACGGCACGGTGACGAACCAGCGGGTGGCGATGCCGGGCCGCAGGGACGCCATGTCGCCGGCGCCCAGGTCCAGCTCCTCGCCGCCGTCGAGCTCGATCCGCACGCGCCCCTCGAGGATGAGGATCGTCTCGCGCTGCTGCGGGGTCCAGTCGAAAGGGTCGCCCGCGGTCAGCATCCGGGTCATGCCGGCGGCGACGCCGTCGGCCTCCACCATGACGTGGACCTCGGTGCCCGGGACGCCGGGGTCCGGCACCCACTCCTCGGTGGCGGTGCTGGAGAGGAAGATGCCGGGAATGAGCTCCATGGACGCGCCTCCAGTGGGGATGTCGGGCGCACTGTAGGCCCCGGTCGGCCCGGGGGGCGCGGGTGTTGCAGCCGGAGGGATCAGGCGGGTTCGGCCTCCAGCGTCGGCAGGTCCTCGGGCCCCCAGGAGCGCGGCGTGTCATCCACGCCCCGCAGGATGAGGAAGGCGATCACCACCCACAGCAGCAGGAACAGGACGGCTGCGGGCTGGCCCCAGTTGAGCAGCGTGGCGCCCGCAACCACCCCCCAGACCGCCGGCCCGACCACCGCCCCGAACCGGCCGACCATCGCATACAGGCCGAAGAACTGGCCGTAGTACCGGGGCGGGGCGAGGCGCGCCATCAGCGGCCGATCCGATGCCCACAGGCCGGCGAGGGCGATGCCGACCGCGGCCCCGGCCGGATAGATCAGGTTCGCCGGCAGGTGCAGGATCGGGATCGCCGCCACCACCGCGAAGATCGCCATCCAGATGCAGAGGACGACGTCGAGGGTCCGCTTGGGCCCCACACGGTCCACCACCAGGCCCCAGGTCAGGCCCGCCGGGATCGCGCACAGGATCGACACGATCGCCACCGGCTGGGCCTCGGCCCGCGTGAGCCCGAGCGCGCCGGTCGCGTACAGGATGACCATGAAGATCAGGGTGTTGGCCGCGTCCGCGTAGAACATCCGGCCGACCAGGAAGCGTCCAAGGCCCGGGTACCGGCGCGCGTCCCTGGCCGTCCGCGCCAGCTGCCCGAACGCCTGTGACGCCACGCGTGGCGTGAGCGGCGGCACCACCCGCCTCCGCTCCCGGACGAACAGGAAGGCCGGCACGGAGAGCACGAGGAAGGCGATCGCGATCGCGCGGAAGACCAGCGCGAAGTCATCGCCGGTGGGATTGGTCCGCCCACCGATCACCAGGATCCCGATGACGTAGGCGAGCAGGCTGCCAGCGTACCCCACGCCCACGCCGATGCCGCCGATCCGTCCCCGGTTGGCATCGGTGCTGACCTCAGGCAGGAGGCTGTCGTAGAAGATGAGGCCCGCCTGGTAGGAGACCATGGCCGCCACGAACAGGGCGAGGGTGAGCACGGAGCTCGTCTGGGCCAGGAAGAACGTGGCGGCAACACAGCTCAGGGTGGCGACGGCGAGGAAGGGCAGCCGCCGCGCGGCCTGGTCGGAGATGGCACCCAGGATGGGAGCGAGGGCGAAGACCAGCAGGGCCGCGATCGAGTCGATGGCGCCCACGGTCGCGTCGTCGCGGCCGAGCACGGTCTTGACGAAGTCCGGGAAGTAGAGGGTGACCACGCCCATCGAGAAGCACGTGTTGGCCAGGTCGTAGACGACCCAGGCGGCCACGCTTCGACGCCGGATCCGGCGGGCGTCCGACGGTCGGGGCGGCACCGCGGCCGCGGGTTCGCCCGTGGGATCCAGGCTCGCGCGAGTCACAGGGATGGTGGCGGACAACGGTCGGTCTCCCCTCATCCGGATGCCGGTCGGTATGGCATCACGATGACGCACCTCCGCGCGCGGCGTTGCGCGCCGCTGCGCACCGCGGCACGCCGCTAGGACGGGCTGACCCAGATCCGGATCGCACGGTCCGTCAGCCCCGACATGTTCACCACCAGCACGAGCCGGCGGCCGGCGACCACGCAGCCGTCGATGAAGTACTGGGTCGATCCCGTGCCGAGGTGCCGGACGGCGATCCCCTGCCAGCGCTTCCCGTCCCGCGAGATCGCGGTCACGCCCGGGCGCGCCAGGTCGGCCCGGGTGCGTCCGGCGAGGAGCAGCCAGCGATCGCGGGTGGCGACGATCCGCGCGGTTCCCGGGAACTGCTCGTCGATCGCCGGCGCCGACCCCTGGACCTGCTGCCAGCCGGCCGCGCGCGTCCAGCGCCAGGTCTCGATCGAGAGGTCGTCGTCGTTGTCCTGCCCGAACCGCCCGGTCTGCACGAGAGCGACGATCCCGCCACCCGGCCCACCGGAGGCGATGCTGCTGATCCGCGCCGCGTCGAACCTGCCGCCCACCGGGACCTCCGCCCACGTCCGGCCATCGGTTGAGGTCCAGACGGCCTGCCGGCCCGGGAGGCTGCCGAAGGCCGGGAGATCGCCGGTCGCCGCGTCAAGGCCGCCGGTGGTGGCGCCGGCCCGCCCGGCCACCGCGAACCCGCCGCCGGCGCCCGGCGCCACCGCGTCGATGATCACCGCCCGGGCGCCGGGCAGATGCACCTTCGTCCATCGCCGGCCGTCGGCCGAGGTCCAGATCCCGTCCCGTGCGCGGCGCATCGTCCACGCGATGAACGACGTGCCGTCCGAGGTGACGCAGTCGGCGGTCACCTTCCCTGCCGCTTGCACCGCTGCGCTGCCGCGGGTCCACGTGCGCCCATCGGCAGAGCGGAAGACCGGGCCATAGGCGATGACGTAGGCCGATGCCGTGCCGGCGATGCAGACGTCCGTCCCGGCGCTCGACGCCCCCTTCGCCGGACGTTCGGTCCAGGTGCGGAGATCCCGTGACAGGCGGATGGCGGGGACGCCACCCATGCCCGTGTCGTAGCCGGCGGCGTAGGCCCAGCCCGCGGGGCCGTGCGCGATCGAGACCGCGTGGCCGCTGCCCCTCGCGGCCAGGACCCAGGTGAGGCCCGCCGCAGCCGGCGTCGGCGTCGGCGACGCGGTGGGCGCGGACGATGGCCTCGGAGCTGGCGTGGACGAGGGGCTCGGCGCGAGCGAAAGGCTCGGCGTCGGCGAAGGGCTCGGGGTGGAGGTCGGAGTCGGGGTCGACGCAGGCGACGGGGTCGGCAGGGCGGCGGCGGTGGGACTCGGCCGGGACGTGGTCTCGCCCGGCGTCGGCGTCGGCGTCGGCACCGGCGTCGGCGTCGGCACCGGCGTCGGCGCGACGGCAGCACAGCCGGCGAGGAGGAGCCCGGCGAGGAGCACCCGCCACCGGCCGGAGCTGGGAACCCGATCTCCCATGGGCATGCCGACCTTCCGTGTCCGCCGCCCGGTGCGGGCGGCCGGACCTGAGACGCCGGGCGTCCCCGGATCGTTGCTCCTAGACCTTCACGTGCTCCAGGATCTTCACCAGGTACCGCGACTTGAGCTGCTGGGTTGCCAGCAGCTGCTTGGTGGGCGGCAGGCGGAGGATGACCCCCAGGATCGCCGCCATCGCCCGGTGGCTGAACAGCGCCCGGTTGTCGAAGATGCAGTCGGCGAGGTTGCCGCGCTCGATCGCCATGACCACGGTCCGGTGGAGCGTGTCCACGGGGGTGATCACGCGGTCCTTGCGGGGCTCCAGCCAGAGGCCGTTGGTGGGACAGACCCGGGTGCAGACGCCGCAGCCGAGGCAGAGGTCAGCCGCCAGCTCCGCGCGCCGCTTGCGCGGCTTCGACGGGTCGTTGGCATTGACCAGCGTCATCGCCTCCACCGGGCAGGCGTCCACGCACTTGCCGCAGCCGTTGCAGGTCTCGCCGTTCACGTGCGGTGCGAAGTTGGTGGTGTGGACCGGATCGAGGCGCCCGAAGCGCCGGGCCGCGATCATCGCCTCGCAGCAGCAGCCACAGCAGTTGCAGATGAAGGCGACGTCACGCTGGACGTTCTCGCCGAACTGGACGAGGTTGCTCGCGTAGGCCTCCGCGAGAAGGTCCATGCCCTCGGCCTTGTCCACGCGCCGGGCGTACCCGTGCCGGATCAGGCTGTCGGCCGTGCCGCCGAAGGTCATGCAGATGTTCTGCGGGGCCTTGCAGGCCTTGCCGACGTGTCCCGCCTTGTGGCGGCAGTAGCAGACGCCCACGCCCATGTGCTGCGCGGTGCCGATGACCTCACTGGCCCGCTCGTGGTCGAGGACCTGGAGGGTGCTGTCCGGCATCCGGGAGACGGGCGCGTCCGCGAGGGCGGGCTCGTTGACAAAGACGCGGCCCAGCTGGGTCTCGCCGTTCGTGAACAGGGCCAGGATGAAGTCGTCCTCGACGGTGATGTACTGGTAGAAGAGCTCGCCCAGCACCTTCTGGTCGATGTCGTCGCGGATGCGCATCATCGAGAACTCGAAGAAGCCGGCCATCGGCGGCGGCAGGGCGTAGACGGTCCCGTTGGGCCCTTCGACGTCGATCAGGATCGCCCGCGAAGCCAGGCCGTCAAGGACGTTGCGCGCCTCGGTCTCGGACATGCCCCAGATCCGGGCGGCCCTGCGCGCCGTGACCGGCTTGATCGGGAGCTGCGCGACGAGCCCCGCCTCCTTCTCGG
>JBAXFC010000220.1:0-6233 GCA_037140135.1 Chloroflexota bacterium | reverse complement strand
TTCCTGGAGTTCGTGGGGCCGGGCGTCTCGAAGGGGCGCGCGGTCGCGTGGCTGGCGCATCGCGCGCGCATCCCCATGAGCCAGGTGCTCGCGATCGGCGATGCGCTCAACGACTACGAGATGATCGTGGACGCGGGGCACGGGGCGGCGATGGCCACGGGTCCGGAGGAGCTCCAGCGGGACGCGCGGTACATCGCCCGGCCGGTCTCGGAGGACGGGGCCGCCGCGCTCATCGAGGCGCTGGTGCTGGCACCGGTCGAGGAGGCGCGGCGCAGCGCGGCCCGCCTCGAGGAGGAGGCGCGCGCGATCCGGGCGACGTTCGGCACGGGCGAGGCGGCTGGAGGGGCCCGGTGACCGGCCAGCCCCCGAACCCGTTGATCCCGGCGAACCCCCCGAACCCGTTGATCCCGCCGATCCGCCCCGATTCCCCGGCGGCGCGGGCGCTCGCCGTGGAGCTGCTGCGGGCCGGCCGCATCGTGGCGGTGCCCACGGACACGGTCTACGGGATCGCCGCGGACATGGCGCTCCCGGATGCCATCGAGCGCCTCTTCGCCGCCAAGCGCCGCCCGCCCGAGAAGGCGGTCGCCGTGCTGCTCGCGGACGTGGAGCAGGCCTGGACGCTCGGGCTCGAGTCGCCCGCCGCCCGGGTGCTCGGCGAGCGGTTCTGGCCCGGCGGCCTGACCCTGGTGCTCCCGATCCGTCCCGGTGTCACCCTGCCGCGGATCCTGTCCGACGGCATGCCAACCATCGGCGTCCGCGTGCCCGACCACGAGGTGCCTCGGGCGCTCGCCCGGGTCCTGGGTCCGCTGCCCACCACGTCCGCCAACGTCTCCGGCGAGCCCGACGCGCGCGACGCCGCCGAGATCGCCGAGCGCCTGGGTGACGCGGTCGCGCTCGTCATCGACGGCGGCCCGATCAGCGGCGGTCCCGCCTCCACGGTGGTGGACTGCACCCTGGAGTGGCCGTCGATCCTGCGCGAGGGCGCCATCCCGCTCGAGGAGATCGTCGCGGCGCTCGAGGCGGCCGGCGTTCCCCACGCCATCGAGCTGTAGCCGCCCGACACGGTGTCCGGCCGGCCCGGGCGCGGCGGACGGGCGACATAAGTCGTACGCCCCCGCCGCTCCCCGGCGGATACGATGCGCAAACTCGGCGTACCCACGGCCGATACGGGAGGGTCCTCATGGCATCACGCCTTCGCGCGGGCTTCGCGCTGCTTGCTGCGTTCGCGCTGGCTGCAAGCTGGTCCGGGGCGCTGGCGCCCGCCGCGCGGGCCACCGCGCTCGACCCGCTCAGCATCACGCCGAGCCCGGCCGAGTTCGGCCCTGTCTATTGGGGAACCAACTTCGGCATCGACGAGACGATCACCAACATCTCCGCGGGCTCCGTCACCCTCGACGTCGTCGAGATCTCGACCAACACCGCTGAGTACGTGATCATCCCGGGCGGCACCTGCGCGCTGACGAGCCAGGTGCTGGCGGCCGCCGCCTCGTGCACCGTGAAGGTCGCGTTCATCCCCGTCACCAAGGGCGCCGTGTCCGACGGGTTTCTGCACATCGGCAGCGTCTCGGCCGGCGAGCACTACATCGCGCTCCACGGAACGGGACTGGATGCGATCCTCGAGGGATCGCCGCCGGACTTCATGGGCGTCCTGAAGGGATCGACCTCCGCGCCCCAGGTCGTGGCGATGCAGAACGTCGGGCTCGTCACGGTGAACCCGGCGACCGCGACGATCTCCGGAACCAACGCCGGCGACTTCGCCAAGGTTCCCGGGCAGGACAGCTGCTCCGGGCAGGCGCTCGTGCCGACGGCGAGCTGCAGCGTGGCCGTGACCTTCCACCCGACGGCGTTCGGCGTGCGGACCGCGACCCTCACGATTTCCGGCCCCTCGCCGATCGGTGACCGCGTGTTCACGCTGACCGGCACCGGCCTCGCGCCGGCCAGCTCGGTGGCCTGGGGCGCCACGCGCATCGCCGGGCCCAACTTCACCTGGAACGACGGCGCCTCGCTGGGCCGGACGGTGAAGGGGTCCACCCAGCAGCTCCACCTGGCCTACGCGACCGATGTCGTCGGCGGCAAGGTCGTCACCGACAAGGGCCCGTATGCCGGCATCTACTACCTGCACGCAACCACCGGGACCACCTGGGCCAAGCCCGTCCGCCTGAACCCGGCCAAGCAGCACGGTGCGCGCCCGACGCTCGCGGCAGCCGGCTCGCGCGTCTACGCCGTCTGGGTCAGCGAGAAGCACTGGGTCGCCTTCACGGAGACCGAGCCGCGCGCCCTCTACGTGCGGGTCAACACGAACCATGGCGCCCCAACGGCCTGGAAGCCGGCCAAGCTGCTGACGTCGCTGACCGGCCGGATCGACTTCCCGATCGTGGCCGCCAGCGGCACCGACGTCCACATCGCCTGGACCGACAGCATCACCGGCAGGATCCGGGTCGCAACGTCGCGCAACAAGGGGACCAGCTGGACGATCCGCACGATCGGCACCACCACCTTCACCTTCGGCGCGGCCTCGAGCCACGAGGGCGTGCCGTATGTCGCGGTGAGCGGCGCGAACGTGATCGTCGCGTGGGTTGCGGACAACGCAGGGCGGATCGTCGTCTCGTCCTCGGGCAGCCACGGCACCACCTGGAGCAAGCCCGTCGCGATCGTCTCGTCGTCGTACGAGACGTTCAGCACGGCGATCCGGGGCACGCGTGCAGCCGTGACCTGGAGCGACGCGACCGGCATCGTCACCAGGGTCCGGACCGGCGGCACATGGAAGGCGGCCCGGGTTGTCGCCCCGGCGACCGGATACGACCAGTTCTCCCCGGCCGTCGTCCTCCAGGACACCAACCGGATCGCCGTCTCGTGGGCCCAGGCGGGGGCTGATCCCAACGCGATCCCGGTGCTCTGGGAGGAGTCGCCCAACAACGGCGTCTCCTGGTACCAGCCGCAGACCGTGGCCACCACCTCGAGCGCCACCCACACGGGCAATGACTACGCGTCGGTCCTGTGGCCGGCAGCCGGCACCCGCCTCGTGGCGTACAACGGCTGGAACGCCGCCGACACCTCGTACCGGCTCTACTACCGGGTGGGAACCGGCACGCCGAAGGGACTGGCCGCCCCGGCGCCGCTCGCGGTCACCACGAGCCAGGCCGCCGCCGCCGGCCTCACCGTCCATCGCGGAGGGCCGGCGGCAGCCCGCTGACCCGCTGGGTCCGACACGATCCGACGCCCCGGCAGCCGCCGGGGCGTCGCCATGTCCGGCCACCCCCGCCGAATGCCTACTCCTGCCCGATGAGCTCGATCAGCGCCGGGTAGACCACGTCCGTCCTCGCCCCATCCCGGTCGGGCGTGATCAGGTCGTGCAGCAGGCCCATGGACGCCGGGAAGCGCACCAGCTCCACCCGGTCCGCCGCCTTGTCCGACCAGTGCGCGTAGAGGGACACGATCATGTCGTTGTTCACGGTTGTGTCCGCGTCGTTGATCACCACGATCACGCGTCCCGCCGCCGGTGCCGCGGTCGAGGCGGCCCCGAGGATCGCCTGGCCCACGCGCATGTAGGCCGTGGCCCCGTGCGTGGACGTGTCCGACGCGCCGTGCGGAAAGGCGCCACGGATCGCCTCGTCGGGGGCAGGATCCCGGGCGTCGATCGGCGGCAGCGTGTCCAGCGCGTTGATGAACGCCGGCGCCAGCCATTGCGGCACCTGGCCCGTGACCAGGAACGCGGCGATGGGGATGGCCAGGGAGACGTCCTCCCGGAACTGGGCGACGTAGGAGGTGACCGTTCCGCCGCCCGACAGCCCCACCGCGATGATCTTCCCCCCGAGGCCCCTCGCGATGTCGATCGAGGTGTCCGCGTGCGCGGCGATCTCATCGCCCGAGAGGGTGCCCAGCAGGTTCCGGGCGCCCGGGACCTCGCCGTGGTGCGGCATCCGCGGCACGTAGACCGTGTAGCCGAGATCGGCCAATTGCGCGGCCAGCGCGTCGTACTGCTTGGGGCAGTTGGTGTAGCCGTGGAACAGGACCACCACCTTGGCCGTGGGGGCGCCGTGGTCGTAGACCTTCGTGCGACAGGTGGGGTCGATGGCGGGGTCCGCGGTCTCGCCGGCCACGATGTCCGCGATGCGGGTGGTCGCGTCGGCGAAGGAGGAGGCAGGGTTGCGCGTGGAGGCGGCCGGCACCGTGATCGCCGTCGGTCGCAGGAACAGGTACCCGGTCACCAGGGCGATGGCCACGACCACGATGGCGACGGTGTTCCGGACCCGGTGCCTGCGGGTGGCGGCGAGGTCCGCGCCGGCGGTGCCGGCGGTGGACAGGGGTGGGATCGGGTTCAGGTCGGACATCGCGCGGATGGTAGCGCGTGCCCCCAACCGGCTCCATGCCCGCTCCATGCGCGATCCATGCCCGGCGACGCGCGCCGGGGGCCACGTGTCAGAATGCAGCCCTGACCCCCGACCCCTGACACACGTCCCGAGGAGGCCCCGCCGTGGATCACGCCGCCCCGTCCGCCGCTTGGGCGCCCATCGCCGAGGTGGACCCGGAGCTGTGGTCCGCCATGGAGGCGGAGCGCCATCGCCAGCAGGACAAGATCGAGCTGATCGCCAGCGAGAACTATGTCTGGCAGGCGGTCGAGGAGGCCCAGGGCTCCTGGCTCACCAACAAGTACGCCGAGGGCCTGCCGGGCAAGCGCTACTACGGTGGCTGCGAGCACGTGGACGTCGCGGAGAACCTCGCCCGGGCTCGCGCCCTCGCGCTGTTCAAGGGCTCGGACCACGTCAACGTCCAGCCCCACTCCGGCGCCCAGGCCAACATGGCCGCGTACTTCTCCGTCCTCAAGCCCGGTGACCGGATCCTGGGCATGAACCTCGCCCACGGCGGCCACCTCACCCACGGCTCCCCGGTCAACTTCAGCGGCCGCCTGTACGAGGTCCACGCGTACGGTGTGGATCGCGAGACCGAGCGGATCGACTACGACGCCCTCGAGGCGCAGGCCAAGGAGGTCCGGCCCAAGGTCCTCGTCGCCGGTGCCTCCGCGTACCCGCGCACGTGGGACTTCGAGCGGATGGCCACGATCGCCCACGCGGTGGGTGCGCTCCTGTTCGTGGACATGGCCCACGTCGCCGGCCTGATCGCGGCAGGCCTCCACCCGAGCCCGTTCCCGCACGCGGACCTCGTCACCACCACCACCCACAAGACGCTCCGCGGCCCGCGCGGCGGCCTCCTCTTCGCCCGCGCCGACCTGCCGGAGGGGATCAGGCGCGAGGACTTCCCGGCGCTCGGCAAGAGCACCCTCGCCGCAGCCATCGACAAGTCCGTCTTCCCGGGCGTCCAGGGCGGCCCCCTGATGCACGTCATCGCGGCCAAGGCGGTGGCCCTCCACCTCGCCGCGGGCGAGGACTTCCACCGCGACCAGGCCCGGACCATCGAGAACGCCCGCGTCCTCGCCGAGACCCTGGCCGGCGCCGGCGCCCGAATCGTCTCCGGCGGCACCGACAACCACCTCGCGCTGGTGGACGTGACCCCGATGGGTGTCACCGGGCGCGAGGCCGAGGTCCTCCTGGACGACGTGGGCATCACCGTCAACAAGAACGCCATCCCGTTCGATGTGAACCCGCCCAACGTCGCGTCCGGCATCCGGATCGGCACCCCGGCCACCACCACGCGTGGCATGGGCCCCGACGAGATGCGCCTGATCGGCGGCTGGATCGTCGAGGCGATCCGCTATCGCGACGATGCCGCCGTCCACGCCCGCCTCCGCGGCGAGATCCGCGACCTCGTCGCCGGCTTCCCGGTCCCGGGGCTGCCGCGCGACCGCAGCTGAGCCTGCGATGCGGCTGAGCGCCGGGATCACGGACTACCTGCCGTTCACCGTCGCCGCCTTCCTGGTGGCGGCGGTGATCGCACTGGTCCTGACCCCGGTCGTCCGTCGGGTGGCCGTCCTCCTCGACAACATCGACCACCCGGACGACCGCCGCGTCAACGCGCACCCCATCCCGCGCGGTGGGGGCATGGCCGTGGCGGTCGCCTTCCTCGTGGTTGCGGCCGGCGGCATGGTGCTCAACGGCCAGACCGGCGACGTGCCGGTGCCGCTCACGCTGAGCCTGCCCGAGCTGCTCGCGCTGCTCGGCGGCGCGATCGTGGCCACGGTCCTCGGCGTCCTTGACGACACGTTCCAGCTGCGGGCCCGCTGGCAGTTCCTGGGACAGCTGGCGCTCGCCGGCATCGCCCTGGTTGCGGGCCTGACC
>JBAXFC010000219.1:0-6245 GCA_037140135.1 Chloroflexota bacterium | reverse complement strand
CCCCTGCCCCCGCGCCGGAGCCGCGCCGGAGCCCCACAGGAACGGCCAGGAGCGGCCCCAGCCGCCCCGAGGGGTCGAGCCCCACGGGCACTCCTCGCGCCGGCCGCAGGGAGATCGCCCGGCCGCGCGTGGAACAGCCGCAGTCCGTGTTCGCGCGGCTGCGCACCCCGATCCTCGCCGTCATCGTCGTGGTCGTGCTGGCCGGTGTCGGCATCGTCGCCTTCACCACGGCCGCCGCGCCCGCGTACGCCTGCGGAACCGTCGACACCGTGCGGCCGGCGGCCTCCGGCGAGCTCGGCCAGATCCAGCAGGACCAGGGCAACCAGCATGTCCAGCCCGGCGATCACATCACCTACCCGGTCTGCCCCCCGGCATCGGGCAAGCACATCCTCAAGACCGGCTTCGGTCCGCTCCAGCCCAAGGTCTACGGCCCGGAGGACCAGGGCGCGCCCAACGGCTGGGTCCACAACCTCGAGCACGGCGGCCTGGTCCTGCTCTACAGCTGCGACAAGGGCGCCTGCGACGACGCCGGCCAGCAGGCGCTGCGGGACTTTGCCACCGGCTTCCCCAACAGCCCGATCTGCGCCCTGCCGGCGGGCACCGTCGGTCCGGTCGAGGCCCGCTTCGAGCAGATGCCGGCCAGGTACGCGGCACTCGTCTGGGACCGCGTGCTCTATCTCGACAACCTGGACACGGCGACCGTGTACGACTTCTACGGCCGCTACGGGGAGCGGGTGGTGGACGGCAAGTTCGTCTCGCCGCCAGAGCCCCAGTGCCCCATCCCCTCCCCGAGCGCGTCCGCCGGCGCGTCCGTGGAGCCAAGCCCGTCCGGCAGCTAGCAGGACCCAGGAGCAGCGATGCGCGCCTACGCCTACTACGACCGCTTCGACGACGAGCGATTCGGCGTCATCGTTGACGGACTGCTGCTCACCGGAGCCCAACTCGAGAAGCGGGGTGGCCTGGACCCGGCCATCAACACCCACCTCGGCATCGGCTTCCAGGTCGCCTTCGAGACCGACTGGAGGACCGAGGTCCGCCGGGCGGCGAAGCGGGCGATCAAGGCCGGCGCACCGCTGATCGACATCGACCAGCGCCGGCCCGCACCGGCGGTCTCCGAGATCCACACGGGCAAGATCATCTGCGTGGGCCTCAACTACGGCGACCACGTGGCCGAGGGCGGACGGGCGGCGCCGGACCGGCCGATGCTGTTCGCCAAGTTCCCCAACACCATCACCGGCGATGGCGAGCCGGTCATCCGACCGGAGGGCACCCGCGCGCTCGACCTGGAGGTGGAGCTGGGCGTCGTGATCGGCCGCGCGGCCCGCCGGGTGACGGTCGAGGACGCGCTGGACCACGTCGCCGGGTACGTCGTCGTGAACGACATCTCCGCCCGCGACTGGCAGGGCAACCCCGCCGCGCTGCGCGAGGGCGAGAAGGGCGACGGCCAGTGGCTGCGCGCCAAGGGCTCCGACACCTTCCTGCCCGTCGGCCCCGTGTTCGTCACCCCCGACGAGCTCGACCCGTCAGCGGGCCTGCCGCTCCGCAGCTGGCGCATCCCGGGCAGCGGCCCCGACGCCGGCACGCCGGTCCTGATGCAGGACTCCAGCACCGGCGACATGATCTTCTCCGTCCCGGAGCTCGTGAGCTTCATCTCCCGCCACGTCACCCTCGAGCCCGGCGACCTGATCGCCACCGGGACCCCGGCCGGCGTCGGCGTCTTCCGTGACCCGCCCGTCTTCCTCGAGTCCGGCGACCGCGTGCGCTGCGAGGTCGTGGGGATCGGCGTGGTGGAGAATCCGATCATCGACTGGACCGAGGACCCGCGACCCCAGCCCTGACCGAAGCGGCATCCGAAGAGACGGAACCCAGGAGGCGCCATGCTCGCGCTCGTCAAGACCGCGCCCGAACCGGGCCTCTCGCTGCAGACGGTTCCGGACCCGGTGATCGGGATCAACGACATCCTCATCCGGGTGCGCAAGACGGGCATCTGCGGGACGGATCTCCACATCGAGGCCTGGGATCCGTGGGCCGCCAAGACGATCAAGACCCCGCTCGTGGCCGGTCATGAGTTCGTGGGCGAGATCGTGGAGGTGGGCTCCAACGTGGTGGACTTCCGGACCGGCGACATCGTCTCCGGCGAGGGCCATGTCACCTGCGGGCGCTGCCGCCACTGCCTCGCCGGGCGGCGCCACCTGTGCGCCAACACCGTGGGCCTGGGGGTCGGCCGGGGCGGCGCCTTCGCGGAGTACGTCGCGCTGCCGATGACCAACGTCTGGCACCACTGGCCCGGCGTGGATGAGGAGGTGGCCGCGGTCTTCGACCCGTTCGGGAACGCGGTCCACACCGCGCTCGCCTTCCCGGTCCTGGGCGAGGACGTGCTCATCACCGGCGCGGGGCCCATCGGCCTGATGGCAACCGCCGTCGTCCGCCATGCCGGCGCCCGCTTCGTCGTGGTCAGCGAGCCCAACCCTGTCCGCCGTGCCCTGGCCGAGAGGATGGGCGCCACCAGGACGGTGGACCCGCTCAACGAGCGGCTCATCGACGTGGCCACCGAGCTGGGCATGGTCGAGGGGTTCGACGTGGCGCTCGAGATGTCCGGCAACCCGGACGCCATCCGCGGCACGATGGACAGCATGGCTCACGGCGGCTCGATCGCGATCCTGGGCATCCCCACCCAGGACATCAGCATCGACGTCAACGAGATCGTGTTCAAGCTGCTCACGATCCGGGGCATCTACGGTCGGGAGATGTATGAGACCTGGTACAAGATGACCGTGATGCTCCAGTCCGGCCTGGACATCAAGCCCGCCATCACGCACCGATTCCCGTTCCAGGATCACGAGGCCGCCTTCGAGGCCGCCCGCTCCGGCGAGTCCGGCAAGGTCCTGCTGGACTGGACCGCGTAGGACCCGAGGAGCAACCATGGGACAGGCATCGCAGTCCAACCC
Source organism: Chloroflexota bacterium (assembly GCA_037140135.1). Classification (GTDB taxonomy): domain Bacteria; phylum Chloroflexota; class Limnocylindria; order Limnocylindrales; family CSP1-4; genus CAIXZV01. The sequence continues at coordinate 3,297 of JBAXFC010000219.1, read as the reverse complement.
CCTCGCCTTCCTCGACGAGGAGCTGGCGGCCCTCCGTGAGCGCCACCTCTACCGTCCGCTGCGGGTGATGTCGTCGGCCCAGGGGCCGATCGTCTCCCTCGACGGCCGGCGTGTCATCAGCCTCAGCTCGAACGACTACCTGGGGCTCTCCCATCACCCGCGCATGAAGGCCGCCGCGATCCGCGGGGTGGAGCGGTTCGGCGCGGGCGCCGGGGCCGTCCGGACGATCGCCGGGACACTGGCCATCCACGAGGAGCTGGAATCGGAGCTGGCGGCGTTCAAGCACACCGAGGCGGTCCTGACGTTCCAGAGCGGCTTCACCGCCAACACGGGCGTCATCCCGACGATCACCGGCGAGGCCGACCTGATCGTCTCCGACGAGCTCAACCACGCCTCGATCATCGACGGCATGCGGCTCTCCAAGGCGCCTCGCGTGGTCTACCGGCACGCAGACGTCGAGGACCTGCGCCACGTGATCGGCGACGCGGTGTTCGCCGGCCGTGACGGCGACGGCGCCCCATACCGCCTGATCCTCATCGTCACCGACGGCGTGTTCTCGATGGACGGCGACATCGCGCCGCTGGACGGGATCGTCGAGGTCGCCGAGGAGTTCGGGGCGGCGGTCATGGTGGACGACGCGCACGCGAGCGGCGTCCTGGGCAAGGATGGCCGAGGGTCGGTCAGCCACTTCGGGCTCGAGGGTCGGGTCGCGGTCCAGGTGGGCACCCTGTCCAAGGCGGTCGGCGTCCTGGGCGGGTACGTGGCGGGCTCCCAGGCGCTGCGGGACATCCTCGTCCAGCGAGCGAGGCCATTCCTGTTCTCGACCAGCCATCCCCCCGCGGTGGTCGAATCCTGTCGGGAGGCGTTCCGGATCATGGTCGAGGAGCCAGAGCTCATCGAGCGCCTGTGGGCCAACACCCGGCGCTTCAAGGCGGAGCTCGTGCGCCTCGGCTTCAACACCGGGCGCTCGGAGACGCCGATCACGCCGGTGATGCTCGGGGACTCCGAGGTCACGGTCAGGTTCTCCAGCCGCCTGTTCGAGGAAGGCGTCTTCGGGACGTCGGTGGTCTTCCCGACCGTAGCCCTCGACAGGGCCCGGATCCGGACGATCGTCACGGCAGCCCATACCGACGACCTGCTGGACCAGGCGCTCGAGGCCTTCGACCGGGTTGGCCACGAGCTGGGTGTGATCGCGGGGTGAGCCACCGGCACCTCGGCATGCCCGACCCCACCGACACCCGGCCGCGGGCCGACATCGAGCACGACATCTTCAGGGCCGGTCTCGCGGCCGGCCTCGGCGAGTCGCGCGATCTCCCGCTCGACAGCCACCTGCACACGGTCCGCTCACCCGATGCGAACGCGATGCTCGAGGCGTACTGCACGCTCGCGGTGGAGCGGGGCATCGCGGAGCTTGCGATCACGGACCACGTCGATTTCGACCCGACGATGCCGGCCTACGGGTTCGCCTCGTTCGCGGACCGGGAGCGGGACGTGCGCGAGGCGGCTGCGCGCTGGGCCGACCGCGGCCTGGCGATCCGGTTCGGCGTGGAGGTCACCTACGAGCGGGCGTTCGAGGAGGAGATCCGCGGCTGGCTCCGCCGACACCCCCATGACTACGTCATCGGCAGCGTGCACATCAGCGAGGAGTCGCCCTACAAGGCGTCGAACGTGGCCTCGTTCACGACGGGCAGGCCCTTGGGCGAGATCGTGGCGCCGTACTTCGACGAGGTGATCGGCGCGGCACGCTCGGGACTCTTCGACACCATCGGCCACATGGACTTCGTGAAGCGGTACCTCGTCCCGCATGTCATGCCCGCCCAGCTTGCAGCCGCTCCCGAGCTGTACGAGCCGGTCCTGGCCGCGCTCGTTGAGACCGGGACCGCGCTCGAGGTCAATGCATCCGGGCTGCGCCAGCAGGCGCGGGAGACGTATCCGTCCGCCGCGATCGTCGCCCGCTACCGGGAGCTCGGCGGCCGGCACGTGACCGTCGGGTCCGACGCCCATCGGGCCGAATGGTTCGCCTACGGCCTGGAGGCGGCGTACCGCCAGGCAGCGGGCGCGGGGTTCGAGGCCCTTGCGTTCCGGCGAGGCGGCGATCGGCAGGCGGTTCCCCTGCCGGAGCGGCATCTGCACCCATCGTCCTGACGGACCCCTGATCGCGCGCTACCCTCGGCGCGTACGTCCCCGCCCGGACCGGTGGGCGCTGGACACGAGGGAGGACGCATGCGGCTGACGGTGCTCGGGGCAGGGCCCGCCTACTCGGATCGGGAGGGGTCCAGCGGCGCCTGCTACCTCGTGACCGATGGGGCCACGAACCTGCTCCTGGACCTGGGGCAGGGCTCGTTCCCGCGCATCTTCGCGCACCTGCCCCCGCCGGATCTCGATGCCATCGTGATCAGCCACCTCCACCCGGACCACTTCATCGACCTCGTGCCCCTGCGCCACTACCTGCGCTACGAGTTCAGCCCGCCACGGCGGATGCGGGTCCTCGGACCGTCCGCGCTGGGCAGCCGGCTGGACCTGCTCCACGCGGATCCGCGCTTCACGTCCGGCGCGCTGGACGCCTCGACGCTGGGAACGATGACGCACCGGGTCGGCTCGCTCGAGGTCCGGGGAGCCCTGGTCCAGCACACTGACGAGAGCTACGCCATCCGGGTCGCGGCCGGGTCAGGACCCGGGCTCGTGTACAGCGGGGACTGCGGTCGCGCCGCGGACATCGCGGCGCTTGTGCAGCCGGGCGACGTCCTCCTGGCGGAGGCCTCGTTCGGGCCCGGACCCGTGGCGCCCGGTGCCCAGCACCTCGACGGTCCCGCGGTGGGCCGACTGGCCACGACCACGAGGGCCGGGCGGGTGCTGCTGACCCATCTCCAGATGGGCTTCGACCCGGAGGAGACGGTCGAGTCGGCCAGGGCCGCCTTCGCGGGCGACGTGACCATGGTCTGGCCGGGAACCATCCTCGAGCTCTGAGGCGCCGGAGCCAGGCCCAAGCCGAAGATCCGGATCACCGGCCTGGGGGCTCGGGATCCGGATCGGAGGACAAGCAGAAACCGGGGCCCGAAGGCCCCGGTTTCAAGGATCGCTATCGGGGTCGGCGGCCCAGCCGCCGCAGCGTCCTGCTACTTGCTGGAGCGCTTCGCCGGGGTGACGAGGGCCACGGTCCCGATCAGGCCGGCCATGGCCAGCAGGATCAGGGCCAGGGACATCCCGGAGCCGGTGGTGCTGCCGCCGTTGGAGGCGACGCTGTCGGTGGACGGAGGCGTGATGTGCGGGACGCTGGTCACACCCTCGACCTGGACG
>JBAXFC010000218.1:0-6294 GCA_037140135.1 Chloroflexota bacterium | reverse complement strand
GCCCGCGATCGGCCCGATCCGCAGCTCGCGGCTCTACTTCATCGCCTGGGCATCCGAGTGGCACGCCGCCTACGTGCACGCCGGCGGCTCACCGCAGGCGATCGCGCTGCTCAACTCGAACCAGGGCAAGGGCTCCGTCGTCTACGACGCCAACGTCTTCCACTACGGCAACGCGTTCTCGGGCCGGATCTCGAGCCGCTTCGCGCCGCACAACCTGTACTCGGACGGGCGGCGCCTGCGGCGCTTCGCGAAGGCGATCGGCGCGGCGAGCTACGACACCGTGCCCGCGCCGATCTGGACGTTCGCGGCCGACGCCCCGCTCGCCAAGCGGCCGGCCGGCGCCAAGCTCACCGTCCCCTACCCCGCGAACGTGATCCAGTACGCGTACAGCCGCAAGACCAACACCTGGTTGCGAACCGTCACGAACGAGGGCAAGCAGGTCGATGCGGGCACCAAGGAGCGCCTCGCCCCCAAGAACGTGGTGGTGATGATCGTCCCGTTCGTGCCGATCGGCGACAAGAAGCACCGTCTCGACGGGCACGTCTCGGGCACCGGCGTCGCCTGGTTCGCGGTCAACGGGCTCATCTTCAAGGGCACCTGGAGCAAGGCCTCCTTCACGGCCCCGACCCACTTCTTCGACAAGTCCGGAAACCCGGTGACGCTCGCGATCGGCCAGACGTTCGTGCAGATCGTCCCCAAGGGCACCGTGCTGACGTTCACCAAGGGCACCATCCCGGCACCGGTGCCGTCGCCCAGCCCGTCGCCCTCGCCGTCCGCCGCGCCCTGACGCCGCGGGCGGGGCTGCCCGCCCATCCGCCGAGAGATCCCCAGCAGGGCTAGAGGAGCGGGGCGGTCCTCGCCGCCGCCGCCCAGATCGCGCGCGTGTCCCGGGCGACATCCGCCCAGGTGCGCATCGAGGCGGCACGTTCGGCGGCAGCGGCGGCCAGGCTCGCGTGCAGGCCGTCGCCCCACGTCGCGCGGATCGCGACCGCGAGGCGGGCGGCATCGCCCGGTTCCACCAGGATCCCGGCGCGGCCCACGATCTCCTGCAGCGCCCCCACGCTGCTGGCCACGACCGGCACGCCGGCGGCGATCGCCTCGAGCGCGGCCAGCCCGGTCGCCTCGGAGCGGACCGGGGAGAGCAGGATCCGGGCGCCCGCAACCAGGCCCGCGAGGCGCTCGGCCGGGAGGCCCTGCTCGTAGACGAGGGCGTCCGCGACGCCGGCCCGGGCGGCATCGCGCGCGAGCAAGGCCCGGTCGTCGGGGGTGGTGCCCACGAGACAGACGCGCGGCGGCCAGTCGCCGGTGGGCACGCCAGGAGGCGGAGCCTCGGAGGCCAGCGCACCCAGCGCGGCGAACAGCGTGGGCAGGTCCTGGCGGGCGTCGTAGCGGCCGGCGTAGACGGCATACCGGCCCGAGAGGCCCAGCCGAACGTGCTCGTCCGCGGCCTCCGGGCCGAGCGCGGCTTCGGGCCGGAACTGCGGGCGCGGGGCAAGTGGCACGACGCGCAGCCGCTCCCGCCGGACGTGCAGCGCGCGACGGGCGTCGATGCCGGCGGCGGCGCTGGCGACCACGACCGAAGCCGCGTCCCGGAGGATGCGGGCCCGGATCCGCTGGCCGAAGCGGGCAGCGCGACCGCCCTGGTAGGCGTCCGGAAGCGTCCACGGCGCGAGATCCAGCAGGGCGGCCACCACAGGGATCCCGGAGCCGATGGGCAGCGCGCCCGCCGTCGCGTGGTAGACCGAACCCTGCGCGCCGCCGCGCTCGGCCCGCCAGCCGGCGCCCATCGACGCCCCGCGCAGCAGCAGCGGATCCACGGTGAGGGCGCCGGAGCGCAGCGCCCGGGTGGGCGGCAGCAGTCGTCGCCCGATCACGTCCAGGCTGGTCCAGCGGCGGGTGGGGTCCTCGCGGTCGATCGAGAGCAGGAAGGCGAACGACTCGCCCGCCACCGGATCGGCGTCGAGGGCGGACAGGAGGGCGTCGAGGTAGATCGCGGTCAGCGGCGCCCGCTCCGGGTCCTGGATCGCGCGCACGTCAACGACCACGCGGACGCCTGGGGCCGTGCTCCTGGCGGGAACCTCCGGGGTCCGGCCGGGCCGCCAGGGCCCACCGCTCATCGCCCGTGCACCGGGGGACGGCCCGTCACCGGGCGCCTCATCGGGCGCTGCATCGGGCGCTTCGCCGGAGCTCGGCCCGTCACCGGGCGCCTCATCGGGCCCGGCCGGCGGGACCACCGCCCCGCAGCTCGTCCCAGCGCAGGCTGATGACCACGAACAGCGCCTCCACGATGATCCGGCGGCTCATCTTGGACTGGCCGAGTCGGCGGTCCCGGAAGATGATCGGGATCTCCGTCACCCGGGCGCCCAGGCGCGACGCCCGGTAGGTCATCTCGATCTGGAAGACGTAGCCGCCGGCGCGCACGCCCTCGAACGGGAGTCCGGCGAGCGTCGTGCCACGCCAGGCCTTGAAGCCGCCGGTCAGGTCGTGGGGGCCAAGGCCCAGCACGAACCGGGCGAAGGTGGAGCCACCGCGCGAGATCAGGCGGCGCACGAAACCCCAGTCCACGACTCCGCCACCCGGAACGTACCGGGAGCCGATGACGAGATCCGCCGTGCCGGCGGCGATGGGGGCGATCATGTCAGGCAGGACGGCCGGGTCGTGACTCCAGTCCGCGTCCATCTGGACAACCGCGGTGGCCCCGCCCGCGAGGGCCACGCCGAACCCGTCGAGATACGCCCGTCCCAGGCCCTGCTTGGCGGCGCGGTGCCGGACACGGACGCGGGGGTCTCCGGCGGCCATCTCGTCGGCGATGGCCCCGGTGCCGTCGGGCGAGCCGTCGTCCACCACGAGCAGCGTGGCGCCGGGCAGCGCCGCCAGGATCGCGGCGCCGATCTCGCGCACGTTCTCGCGCTCGTTGTAGGTGGGCAGGACCACCCACGTGCCCGCCCCGATGGGCGCGGTGTCGGAGGACGACGGTTGCTCGGTCACGGACGCGAGTGTACGGGCAGGGGGCACGGCGCGTGCCGCAGCTCCCGGGCCGGCCGGTACCGGATCACCCGGCCACGCTCACGGCGATCGACATGGCGTTGACGCGGCCGGCGCTGTCGCGGGCGATGATCCGGACGGCTGCCGCACCGGCGACGCCTGCAGCCACCTTGAACGCGACCCGGTAGGAGCCTGGCGCCAGCCGGGTCGCCGTCACGGTCACGGGCGCCAGGCCGGGCTGGCTGAACGTGACGACCGGCCGCACGGAAAGCGCCTCGACCGTGGTGAACGCGATCACGAGCGTGTCGCCGGCCTTGACGACGGTGGCCGAGGGCGTCACGACGAACGCGGACGCCACGATCCGCCGGGCCAGCTCCTGCGTCCCCAGCGCCGAGGTGGCCGTCAGCCGCGCGGTGTAGGTGCCCTGCGGGACGAAGGTCCCGTCGGCGAGGCGGCCGTCCCAGGTCCAGCTGCGCGTCCCCGCAGCCCCGAGGCGGTCGGTCCAGACGGTCCGGACCACCGTGCCCGCAGCATCGACGATGCGCAGCGTGGTGGTGGCGGAGCGGGCCAGGTGGAACGAGACGGTGGCGGTGGGCAGCAGCGGGTCCTTGTCCTGCGGAAAGAAGCCGCCGGTCCAGCGCAGGAAGCCTGCCGTGCGGTTGACGACGATCGAGGTGGAGGCGACGCGCCGGTTGCCGGCCGCATCGCGGAGGTCCACCCTGAACACGCAGGTGCCGTCGGCGATGGCCGCGCCGGAGGTGGTGCGGCCGTTCCAGGCGGCGGACCAGGTCGTGCCCGCCGGGACCGTCCAGGAGCGGACGAGCGTGGTGCCGCGGTAGATGCGCGCGGTGCCGGAGACCCGCTCCGAGCCGGTGACGGCGAGCGTGGCGCTGTCCTGCGTGCCGTCGCCATCGGGGCTGAAGGCGGGGACGGAGACCGACGGCGTGACGTCCGGCGCGGCCGTGTCCACCGTCACGGCCCAGCTGCGGCCCACGTGGTTGCCGGCCGCGTCCCAGGCGGACGCCGTGACCGTGTAGCGCCCGTCGGGCACGAGCGCGCCGGCGTCGTCGAGGCCGGTCCAGGCCAGGGTCGCGGTGCCGCCGGCGCCCTGGACGGTCCGCACGGCGGTCCCGTCGGCGCCGGCCACCACCACGGCCCAGCGGGTCGCACCGGTCGCCTTGAGGATGGTCTTGACCATCTCGGCGATGCCGTCGGCGTTGGGCGAGAGCCAGGCCGCGGGCGCCGTGGCGGAGGTTGCAGCGGGGGCAAGCGTGTCCACGGTGACGGCGTAGGCGGCGACCTGGGCCGGCGTCACGGGTTGGGCCGACGGGGCGGAGTAGGTCTTGCCGGCGGCCGTGCCCACGAGCTGGAGCACGTACCGGCCGTCCGCGACGCGCGCCCCGCCGACCTTGCCGTCCCACGCCCAGGTGTGGGCGCCGGCCGCCGTCGCGGTGACGGCGACGATCCCGACCTTGGTGCCGTCGGTCCGGAAGACATCGAGCTCGAGGGTGTCCATCGCCACGGCGTTGGTCCAGCCCAGCTGCAGGTGGTCGCCGGAGCCATCGCCGTCGGGCGAGATGGAGCGGGGGTCCGTCGCCCCGCCGACCGACACCGGCTGGGACGATCCGCCGATGAAGGCCAGCGAGCGGATCCCGGCCCGGACGGTCGTGCTGTTCGGGGCGCGGTAGGGGTTCACGTACGTGGAGCCCGCATCCGACGCCGTGGCGATCCAGACGCCGCGCTCGACGAAGCCCACCGGCGACCACTCGTGGATGGGCTGGGTGACCTCGTACCAGCTGTAGCCGTCGGCGGCGATGGGGCCGCGGGTGAGGGCGACGATCGTGTTGCGGGCCAGCGTGCCCAGCTGCCCGGCGCCAGTGGACGGGCCGGTCCGGTAGGCAAGGCCGTCCTTGGCGATGACCGCGAAGGCGCCGGACTTGATCTGCGGGGTCGCGGACCAGGTCTGGCCCACGTTCCACGTCCCGGTGTTGCCCCTGGCGTCGCGGGCGCGGACGCGGAACGCGTACCCGTGGCCGTCCGACCCGAGGTAGATGTCCGAGGTCGCCCGGGTGCCGGCCAGCCAGTCGGTCCAGGCGCCGCCGTCAACCGAGACCTGCACGTCATAACCGGCGACGCCGCTCGTGTCGGTGGCCGTCCAGCCCACGCTGAAGCCCTCGTCCGGCTCGGCCGCGGTGTTGATCCAGTTGATGCCGGCCTGGGGCGCGCTCTTGTCCACCAGGAACGACTCCGCGAACGCCCGGTAGAGCTCCGGGTGACCGCCGTCGTCACCGAGGGCCCAGATCCCGGCACCCCGCAGGCCGTAGTCGTTGACCATCGCCAGGCGCAGCCTGGTGGAGACGGCGTCGTCGTAGTAGAGCTGGCGCCAGCTGGTCACGCAGCCATAGGTGGTGGTGCAGTTCTGCCGCCGGTAGGCGACGTACGGGCTCTGCTCCGCGGCGTCCCAGCGGCGCCCGTACTGGGCGACGAGGCCCACGACGTTCTCGTAGTTGACCGCGGTGCTGTAGCCGTACTTGAGGCCGCTCTGGTTGCTGGACCGGACCCCCTCCGAGACCGTGGACCAGGCCCGCCCGTACCACGGGAGGCCGAGGACCACCTTGGAGGCTGGAACCCGGGCGGTGTAGGCGCGGACGGTGTCGGTGAGGTCGTAGCCGGTGCCGGTGAGCGGATCGGTGGAGCCCGCGGTGGACGCGGAGCCGGTCCGGTAGTCGTAGCCCATGACGAAGATGGCGTCGGCGGCGCCGGTGGCGACGGATTCCTCGATGGGGTAGTTGCCGATGTAGCCGGTGGTGTCGTAGGTCAGCTGGTAGCCGGGCTTGATGGCATCGAGCTGCGAGCGGAAGGTCCTGATCAGGGCCAGGAACTGGGCGTCATAGCCCGAGACGATGGGCTCGAAGTCCAGGTTGATACCGTCGGCGCCACGGTCCCTGACGGCGGCTGCGGCCTGCCTCGCGAGGTTGAGCCGCGCGGTCGCCGACCCCAGGATGCTCTTCTGCACCGAGGCCGTGGCCGTGCTCCAGGCGAAGACGCTGATCGTGAGCACCACGCGGGTGCCGCGGTTGTGGGCGGCGTTGATGACCGACGTCATCGAGGACGAGGTCCAGCCGCCCCAGCCGGTGGTGCTGGTGCCGTCGGCGTCCTTCTTGCGCAGGTTGCCGTTGCCGTCCGCGCCCACCGAGAAGTAGGCGATGGTCGAGCGGACGTCGAAGTTGAGCTTGGTCGAGGCGCCCGAGAGCTCCCAGTACGGGAGGAAGCCGAAGACCTGGCGCCGGAGGGCGGCCGGGGCGGTCG
>JBAXFC010000217.1:0-6295 GCA_037140135.1 Chloroflexota bacterium | reverse complement strand
CGTCGTGGGTCACGGGCTCGTCTCCGGTCAGGCGGCGGGTTGCGGGCGTCGGGCGTCGGGTGTCGGGTGTCGGGTGGTCAGTCTCCGGCGACGGCCGCCAGGGCCGCCTCGAACCGCGGCGTGGCGGCATTCGCCAGCAGCCGGTCGAAGTGCTCCGCCGCGTAGGCGCGGAAGTCCACGTCGAGCGTGCTGATCCCCTCCTGGAGCACCGCCCACATCGCCTCGCGGAAGTCCGAGACGACGCGGAACAGGACCAGACGCGCCAGCCGGTCCGGACGCGGCGACGGGTCCGCGTCGTACGCCGCGAGGAACGCGGCATCCTCGTCCGCGGAGAGGTCGTTGTTGATGCTGAAGTTGCCCAGATCGAAGAACGGATCACCCATCCCGGCGTACTCCCAGTCCACGATCCGCATCCGGGTCCCGTCATCGATCAGGTTCCCGGGCAGGAAGTCGTTGTGGCAGGGCCGCAGCTCGAGCGGGTTGAGAATCAGCGCCAGTTCAATCCGCCGGGCCACGGTCTGCGCCCGCGCGTAGGCCTCCGGCACCACCACGCCGCACCCCATCGCGAGCGCCCGGTACGCCTCAACCACCCGCAGCGGGATGAACAGGCCCGGGATCGCAGGCCCGTCGTGGAACCGCCGCACGGAGTCCGCGACCCGCTCGATCGTGTGCGACGCGTGGACGTCGAGGTCCGCCATCGGCGTCCCCTCGATGAAGCGCGTGACGAGGATCCCCTCGGGTCGCAGGAACGAGACCACCTCGGCGCCCACACCCACGCCCGCGGCCGAGACGGTCGCGGCGTGCTCCACCTCGCGGCTGATCCCCAGCAGGTGCGTGTCGTTGCCGCCGAGACGGATGACATACCGCTCGCGCAGCCCGTCTGCATCGACGCGGTAGTTGCGGTTGGTGATCCCGCCCGAGAGGGCCGTGAGGTGCAGGCGCCGGCCCGCGATCTCGGGCACGCGCTGCATGGCGGCCGTCAGCTCGTCGGCCAGCTCGCCGTGGAGGAACTCCTCCGCTGCTTCACCCATCCTGGGACCTCCGATACGGGAACGGGCGGGACCCCGGCTGCCCGGAGTCCCGCCCGTCATGCGAGCACGAGGTGCGGCTAGCCGATGACGACCTCGCCGGTGGCCAGGTCGGCCGACTCGACATCCTTGGCGGAGCCGCGGACGGCGATGAGGTAGTAGATGACGCCGAAGACCAGGATCGCGCCGATGATCGTCTCGAACGTCGGCCACGCCGGCATCCAGTCAAGGGTGTTGCCGAAGGGCTTGAGGAACGAGTCGATGAGCGGGTTGGTGTAGCCACGCCCGTCGCCGCCGAAGTCGCCGAACAGCCCCGGGTCCGCCCACAGGGCGATGTTGATCAGCATCAGCCCGCCATAGATGAGGGCGACGATGTTCACGATCATGCCCCAGCGGCCCAGGTTGAACCACGCCTTCTTGTGCGGCCAGCCCTTGGTCCGGGCGAGCAGCACGCCGAGGTTGCACATGAAGTAGGAGAGGTAGATCAGGCCCGTCGCGGCGATCGAGAGGACGAAGCCGCCCAGCGGGCCGATCACGAGGATCGGGACCACTGCGAGCACGCCCACCGCGAACACCGCGTTGGCCGGGGTCTGGGTCTTGGGGTTGACGTGGCCCCAGAGGCGTCCGCCGGGGAGGTGGTGGTCACGTCCCATGGAGAACATCAGCCGGCTCGCGGCGCCCTGGATGGCCAGGGTGCAGACGAAGACGGACACGAGGATGCTCGCGAGGTAGATCTCGCCGAACGTGATGCCCGCGACCAGCTGCCCTGAGAGCACCGTGGCGATCGTGGTGGCGATCGGGAAGCCACCGGCCTGCCCCTCCGTCATCGCGTCCGGGATGCTCGGGATGGCAAGCACGACGGCGACCAGGAAGATCGCGCCGATGGCGCCCGACACCAGCAGCGCCGACAGGATGCCGCGCGGCGCCTGCCGGCCCGCGTCCAGCGTCTCCTCGCCGAAGGTGCCCGCCGTGTCGAAGCCGTAGACCACGAACAGGGCCATGAACATGCCCAGCGCGAACGATGGCAGGTAGTTGCCGCCGGTGTTCGCCTCCACGCCGGCCGTGTCGGTCAGGACCGAGAGCGGCTGGTGGTTCGCGAAGAAGAGCAGGATCAGGGCGAAGATGAACATGCCGATGATCTCGGTGGCCACGCCGATGTTGTTCAGGATCGACAGCAGCCGGACGCCGTAGGCGTTGATCAGCGTGGTGACCACGAGCGTCGTGATGGAGATCATCGTGAACATCGTCGTCAGACCGGTGGGGTCCGGGCTGTCGAGGAAGGCGACCGCGCCATCGACCGCCGGGAACGCCGCAGCGTGCAGGCCGTCGATGACGAACGCGACGATGACCGAGACCGCGGTGACGGTCACGACCTGCGCCCAGAAGTAGATCCAGCCGGTGAACCAGCCGAGTGTCCGGTTGGAGAGGCGCTTGGACCACTGGTAGATCGAGCCCGCCACCGGGAAGTGGCTGGCCAGCTCGGCGAACACGAGCGCCACGAACAACTGCCCGATGATGACGATCGGCCAGCTCCAGATGAAGGCCGGGCCACCAAGGCCGATGCCGACACCGAAGTTGCCGAACGTTCCCGTGGAGACGCTCAGGAAGCTGAACGCGAGCGCGAAGTTCGCGACGAACCCCAGGGTCCGCTTCAGCTCCGGCTGGATGCCGAGTGCGCGCAGCTGGGCGTCGTCACGCGCAGCCTGATCTGTGCCGGGCAATTCCGCCACGTACGGACCTCCTCCGTCCCCGGGCCGCACCGCAACGCGGGTGCGCGCCCAACCTCCCAAGGCGTGTCGACTCCTCGTTCACCCGTCCCTCCGGCGGGCTTGCGCGGATAGTGACCGTCACGGGGTACTGCGTCAACGCGATTCGTGCGGGCGGGGGCTGCAGCGCGCGATATTCGTTGCGCCGGGGGCGGCCGTTGCATCAGGCGAGCGGCCCGAACGCCTCCGGGTAGCGGACGGTGCCGCGCATGGCGTCATCCCAGGCCGGCAGCCGGCGGGCCATCCAGGCGGCATCCGGCCAGGCGTCGGCCGGCGGCAGCAGGCCGGCGTCGCGCGCGGAGCGGAACCCGAAGCGCGGGTAGTAGTCCGGGTAGCCCAGCAGCACGAGGGCCGGGACCGCCCGCGCGATCGCGAGACCGATGGCCGCCGACATCAGGGCGGAGCCGACGCCACGGCGCTGCACCTCCGGCAGGACGGCGACCGGGCCGATCGCCAGCACGGTGGCCACGACGCCACCCTCCCCGTCCTCCACGGCACAGGGCGAGAGGAGCAGGTGTCCGACGACGATGCCGTCATGGGGCGTGTCCGGCGCACCGACTGCGACCAGCGAGTGCCAGCCGTCGGGCGCCTCGCGGCGGATGTCGTCCACGATGTCCGCCTCCTCGGGGCCGGTGAAGGCCGCGAGGTTGACATGGCGGACCCCCGGCTGGTCGCCGGGGGTCTCGAGGCGGATGCGGATCGGGAGTGGGGCCGGCCCCAGGCTCAGGAAGGTCCCGGGGCCGTCCACGGGCGTCAGGCCAGCGCGGCCTTGACCGCGGCCGGGATCGGGCGGGAGACCGGGACCGGCTGGACGTACCGGTTGACCATCTCGCGTGACCCGATGACCTTGAGCTCGCGGAACAGGTACTCCACCTTGGCGCCCTGGCTCGCGAGGATCTCGTCCTTGGTGGCGAGGTCCCAGAGCTGGCGCTTGAACGGCCCGATGGCCTTCTTGCGCGTGGTGTAGAGGAACTGGTCCTCGGTCTGGTCGGCCTTGCGCTCGTCGGCGGCGTTGACCACCAGCCAGGCGTTGATCTCGGCCATCATCTCGGCCGGGAAGGCCGGGTGTCCGTAGAGCGCGTTCTGGAAGCCGGTGGCCAGGTGGATCTCGGCCGTCTCGACCTCGGGGAACTTGTGGAACAGCTCGTCCGGCAGCGTGGAGGCACCGTGCTGGACGGCGCCGGCCAGGCCGCGCTCGCGGGCGTACTCGCCGAGCTTGGCGAGGGTGCCGAAGTCGAGCTTGACCTCGGCCACGCCGCCGCCGGGGAGCGGCACGCCGCCGTGGCTGGTGCCCGTCTGGACGGAGACCTTGGACAGGCCCTTGGCGCCGGGGGCGAGCCTCGCGAGGACCGCGTCGTACCCGTCGAGGTAGGCCTTGAGGTCGTCCACGGTCGAGTTGGTCTTGCCGACCTCGCCGATCTCGCCGCCGACGCTGACGGCCACGCCGTCGTCCTCGAGCGAGCGGATGAGCGCGGTCAGCTCGGCGGCCTTGGTGTAGTTGACCTTCTGCTCCAGGTCCAGGTTGGGCTGGGAGAGGTCCACCAGGGTGGAGCTGTCGATGTCGATGTTGCGGTAGCCCGCCTCGATCGCGAGCTTGCACGCGCGGCGGATCTCCTCGGTCATCGCCTCGGGATCGGTGGCGTACTTCTTGGCGTTGAACTGGTAGTGGTCGCCCTGGACGAAGACCGGGCCGCTCCACCCTGCCGCCATGGCGCCGGCGTACACGGACGCGGCGAAGTCCATCGGGCGCTGGAAGGTGTAGGTCTGCTCGCTGCGAGCGATCTCGAGGAGCAGCGCGCCGACGTCGTTGCGGGCGGCCGTCTCGTAGATCGTGCGCGCCATGTCGAAGGTCTGCGCGCGGAGGTTCATGGCCGGAACCGTGAAGCCCTTCACCTCGCCCCTGCTGCGGGCCATGTACAGCTCCTGGATCGACGCCGAGTAGACGCCGACGGCCTGTGCGGCCTCCCAGATGATCCAGCGGGCGGCCTCGCCGGCCGCCTCGTCCGCGGTGAAGGCCGCGGTCCAGGCGAGGTCGGCGGCACCCTGCGAGCGGAGCCTCGCGGCGTCGTCGACGACCACCTTGTCGTTCTCGACGTGGACGATGCCGGAGAGCTGGTTGAGCAGATCGGCGACGGAGGCCGCGACGGTGGGCATGAGGGGGTTGTCTCCTGTTGGCTTCTCGCCCTTGATGGTAGCCGGGCGGACGGCGGACGACGGTTGCCGAAGGGTTGCAGTCGCTTGGACACGGGCCGGTCTCGCTCTTGCGCGCCCGCGATGCCAACGAGCATGGGCCACCGGAGCATCCGGTCTGAGGGCGGAACGATCCGCGCTTGCAGGGCCGCCGGGCAGGGATCGCGGGCCGCACGGCCCCGGCCCCGGGGGCCGGTTGGCGCAGCCGGTCCTTCGCAGCGGGCGGCGGATGCCGGGAACGGGCCCCGGCGGCGCGGCCCCGGGCCGGGGTTCTGCATAATCGCCTGGTGCCCACCTCGATCGCGGTGTTCGGCAGCTGCGTGACCCGGGACGCCTTCAACTCCCGGTTCACTCCCGGCTGGGCAGATCGCTACACCCTCGGCGCCGTCGCCTACCGGTCCTCGCTCGTGAGCCTGATGGCAACCCCCACGCCCATCGTGGACGAGGACCTGCGCGAGCTTGGCGCCACCCAGGCCCAGTGGGTCCGGCGCGACTTTCGCAAGGACGCCCTGGGCGAGCTTGCGGCTGCGCCGCCGGACCTCCTGCTCCTCGACTTCACGACCGACATCCGCTTCGGCTGCCTCGACCTCGGCGACGGCCGGTACGTGACCGCCAACCACTCGCTGCTCGACCGGACCGGATGGCTCGGGCGCCTGGAGGCGGCAGGCGGCGTCCGCCAGGTCCGGCCGCGCCGGGACGAGGCCCGATACCTCGCCCTGTGGCAGGACGCGCTGGTCAGACTTGTCGGCCGGCTCGCGGAAGTGGCGCCAGCGACGGCCGTCTGCGTGGTGGGCGCCCGGCAGGCGACCCGCCTCTGGCTCCCCGGCGGCGGAGGGCCGGTCGACCTGGCGGCGAACCGACTCGTGCCGCGAGGCGACGCCGCCCGCTTCGACGCGCTCTGGGCCCACCTCGACGCGATGGCCCTCCGGACGCCGGGCTGGGTGCGGATCGATCTGCGCGGCCGGGAGTACCCCACGTCGGATGCGCACCCGTGGAGCGCCAGCGTCACCCACTTCGCCCCGGAGTTCCACGCGGACCTGCTGGCGGCCGTCGATGCGGTCGCGGCCGGCAGAGCCGGTTCGAACGGCCTGACCGGCGACGGGATCGAGGCCGGCCTCCTCGAACCGGGCGGCACGCTCCGGCACGTGGCCGACGGGATCGAGGTGCTCCCCGGCCTGCCCATCGGCAGGACCTGGGAGGGCGAGCCCGGCGCCGGACCGATGCGGCCGCGGCCTCCCCGGCCGGCGGCCCCTCCCCGCCAGCCCCAACGATCCCCGGCCACGCGGCTGCTGCGCGTTCCGGTGCGGGCCC
>JBAXFC010000216.1:0-6301 GCA_037140135.1 Chloroflexota bacterium | reverse complement strand
GAGGATGATGCTGGCCATGGCCATGCCCGGGTCGCCCAGGAAGCCCATCGGCGGCAGCCCGATCCCCTGGAGGACGAAGCCCAGGATGCCCAGGGACGGGTCCAGCATGATCTTCCAGATCACCGAGACGATCATCCCGCCCACCATCAGGGGCACCAGCAGGAGCGTCCGGATGAGGCCCCGGCCGAAGCCGAGCTGGGAGACGACGACGGCCATCCCGAGCCCGAGGAGCAGCTCCACGCTGACCGCGCCGACGGTGAACACGATCGTGTTCCACATCGCGCCGCGGAAGCGGTCGCTGGTGAGCAGGTCGAGGTAGTTGGTGAGCCCGACGAAGTTGAGGCGGTTGCCCCAGTTCCAGTCGTAGAGGCTCATGTAGATCGAGTAGAGCGTGGGGTAGATCGACGTGATCGCGAGGATCACGATGGCGGGCACGAGGAAGCGGCCGCCGCGATCGCTGTGCCGGCGGCGGGGGCGCGCGACGGCGGTCACGCCGATGCCCCGGGGAGCAGTGCGGCGCCCCGCCCCCACGTGGTGGGGGACGGGGCGTCGTTGAGGACAGGGGTGTACCCGACAGCCTTCGGGAGCATGTCGGGTCGCATCGGGACTACTTGTTGACTGCTGCCTTGAGCGCGTCGTTGCCGGCGGCACACGCGGCGGTCTGGTCGGTTCCCTGGGCGATCGCGAGCTCGGTGTCGGAGATCGCGAGAGCGCCGTCCTTCCAGCCCTCCTTGAGCACGACGGTGGTCCGCGACGTCTGCATGGCGGCGTTCACGGTGGCGACGTAGTCAGGGTTGAGGCTGTCGGTGTAGACCGGGTCGCTGTAGGAGGAGAGGCGCGGCGCGCCGCCCGTCTTGGTCCCGATCTTGGACGTGTTCTCCTTGTTCGTCATCCACTGGATGAAGTACCAGGCGGCGTCCTTCTTCTCGGAGGTCTTCGGGATGCCGAGTCCCCACAGCCAGTGGCCGGTGTAGGACTTGCCGCCGGCGTCAACCGGGGGCAGCACCGCGTAGCCGACCTTGCCGGCGACCGCGGACTGGCTGGCGTCCTCGTAGGACGGGCCGAACAGGCTGGCGTCGATGAAGAACGCGGCCTTGCCCTGGCTGAACAGGGTGTTCGCGTCCGGCCAGTCGATCGCGTACTTGTTGGCTGGGCCGGTGGCCAGCAGGTTGCCGTAGTTGGCGAGGCCCTGGCAGACGCCGGGGTCGGTCAGCCGGGGCTTGTCCCAGCCGCCGTCGAACCACATGCCGTACGGCGTGGGCGCCTGGCGGTCGCCGAACGCGTTCCAGACGACGCCCGAGAGCGTGTCCATGATCGTGTCCGAGCGGATGCCGCGCATGACCGCGCCCGAGATCCCCTGGGCGCCCTTGTCCTTGGAGATCTGCTTGGCCTGGGCGATCAGGTCGGCGAACGTCGCGGGCGGCGTGCTGACGAGATCCTTGTTGTAGAACAGGATGTAGGTCTCGAACGAGATCGGCACGCCGTAGACCTGCGCGTTGGCGTCACCGGGCGGGAACTGGGCGCCCGCAAGGAAGCCCGTGGGGAAGTCCGCGAAGTTGTAGTCGGCCGCGGTCTTGGCCGGGTCGTTGATGTACGGCGTGAGCGGCTCGATGAGGTCCGCGCTGTACTGCGAGTAGGCCGTGGAGTCCATCGGCAGGAAGTAGACGTCGGCGCCGGTGCCCCGGATCGTCTGCTCCATCTTGTCGAAGTAGAGGTCCTCGCTGAACGGCTGGACGTTGACCTTGATCCCCGTCTCGGCCGTGAACTGGTCGAGCAGCGGGGTCATCCCGTCCGTCCAGGGGTGCTGGTTGGCGAGGAACGTGATCTCCGTGCCGGAGTACTTCTTCCAGTCGATCGCGGCCGCGGTGGCCGGCGCCTCGCTGGTTCCGGCCGTGGCCGGGGCCGCCGTGGCCGGGGCCGCCGTGGCCGGGGCCGCCGTGGCCGGGGCGGGAGTCGCACCGCCCTGGCCCGCGCAGCCCGCGACCAGGACGACTGCGGCGAGCAACGTGCCCGCACGCGCCAGGTGTCTGCTCATGACGTTCTCCTCCTCCGCCGCCCGTCCGTCGCAATCTCGCGACGGGTTCGGCTCAGCTCAGCCATGACCTGATGGCGGCGATCTCATCTTCGGTGACCGGATGATCGCTCGCGACGGTGTACCACAGACCAGCCCGCTCCACGTGCTCCGGCAGGATCCGGAGGGCAGCCGCGACCTGGTCCCAGGTGATGCCCATCTGCTCGGGCCGGTACGGGACGCCGATCCTCTCGATCACCTCCTTGATCCATTCGGCCCGGTTGCCCTGGAGCCAGCTCATCACGAGGACGCCCAGGCCCACGATCTGGCCGTGGATGAACGGGCGCCCGGTCTGGTACTCGAGGGCGTAGAACAGGAAGTGCTCCGCTCCCTCGATGTGGCGCGGGTTCCAGCCCGCATTGTGGAAGGCGGCACCGCCCCAGCGCAGCGACTCGGCCAGGGCGCGGATGCCCTCGTCGTTCACGTCGTGGATGTCGTCCGCATGGTCCACGACCCGCTGGAGGGCCACGCGGGCCTCGTCCACCAGCCGCTGGTCGTACGGCCACTGGGGCTCGCAGCGGCCCTTGTCGCGGGCCATCGCCCAGTCGTGGTGCCCCGTGTGGTAGCAGATGATGTCGCCCACGCCCGACCGGTTGAGCTCGATCGGGGCGGAGCGGATGACGTCGTAGTCCACGTACACGGCTTCGGGGATCGCCCAGGCCACGTACTTGATGACGCCGCCCACGCGCACTGCCGCCCGGTGTGCCCAAGCCGCGTTGACCGACATCATCGTCGGCACCTGGAACAGGGGCTTGTGGGAAGCCCAGGCCACGTACTTGGCGACGTCGAGCGCCTGGCCACCGCCGAGGCCGATGACAGCCTCGAAGCGCGGCAGCTCCTTGACGATCCGGTCGAGGTCGGAGCGCTCGAGCGAGTCCACCAGCAGCGGCCCCGCGATGTTGTCGTCGAACTGGTCGCGGAAACGCGGCCAGAGGTCCGCCATCGTGACCACCAGGTAGGGCCGGTGGACGTAGGTCTTGAGCTCGGAGATCAGGCCCCGTCCATAGACGGTGTTGAACAGGTCGGCCATCGCACTCCTCTCCGGCATCGCGCCGGCGTTCACTCTCGGTCGGTCACCTTGGTGGCAATGATGGTGAGTCCGGGCTCCCGGCCCGCAGCAGTTGCGATCCCGGCGACCGCCAGCTGGATCGGGACGATCGCAGCCAGCGCGGCGAGCGGCTCCGGCAGGTCCGGCAGGCGGGTCACGAGCAGGTTGTCCCCGACCGGGACAGGGGCGCCGGCGCCGGCGAGGAGCCAGGTCGGGGAGCCGAGCGCGGCCGTCTCACCGGCGAGGCCGGCACCCAGCGCGGCCGTCGGGCCGTCCGGGGCGATGACCACGACCCCGGTCTGCGGCCCTGCGATCTCCATGGGTCCGTGCCGGAAGGCGCCCCCGGTGAGGGGCTCCGCCGGGACCGCGGAGCACTCCTTGGTGGTCAGCGCGGCGTAGTTCGCGGTCCCCAGGCCCGGTCCCCGGCCCACCATGCACAGGGAGGCGCAGCCGCCGAGCAGGATGGCCGCAGCCGCCGCGTCCGGGGCTGCGGCGAGCGCGTCCATGGCGTCCGCCGTGCGCAGCATGTCAGCGGCGAGGCCCGGTTCGAGGCCGCCGGCATCGAGCATCAGCAGGACGGCGACGGCGGCCACGTACGTCTTGCTCGCGACGTTGGCCTCCGAGCCTGCGAGGAGCGGCAGGGCGACGTCCGCCGCGACGGCGAGGGGGCTGGCGAGGTCGTTGACCAGGGCGACCACGGGGATCCCGATGCCCGAGGCGCGGATCCGGTCCACGACGGCCACCGTCTCGTAGCTCCGGCCGGACTGGCTGATCGCGAGCACGGCGCCGACCGATCCCAGCATCCCGAGCCCGTAGTGGAGCAGCTCCCCGGCGTCCTCGAGCAGGATCACGCGGCGGCCGTCGCGCGGGAGGACCCGGCCCGCCGTGAGCGAGCTGCCCATCCCGACCACGAGCAGCGGTCGCCCCGAGGCACCGTCGAGCAGGGCGGCGGCTCGGCCGAGGACGGCGGCCTGCGAGGTGCGGTAGGCGTCAACGAGCTCCCGCAGGACGGAGGGCTGCTGGCGGACGTCGTCGATGAACGGCAAGGCTGTCTCGGTAGGGGCGGGGGCGACCAAAACGATTATCCCATTGTGTCAGCCGGGGTGAAACATTTCTTGGCTGAATGGTGGCCCGCTCCCGGCGCGCCGGCCGGTCAGCGCACCCGGCCCGTGATGTGGCGGTCCTCGACCGCGGCCTGGGTCCGTCGCAGGTGGTCGTCCGCGGTGGCGCCGAGGCGTTCGAGCAGCATCACGAACAGGGCCTGGACGATCGCGAGCTGGGCGATGGTCGAGGCCATCGGCTCCACCTGGAAGCCGGTGTCCGAGGAGGTCGCCACCAGCAGGATGTCCGCGGCGATCGCGAGGGGTGACCGTCCCGGTCCGCCGATCACGAGCAGGCTCGCGCCGCCCTCCTTCGCGACCTCGGCGGCCCGGAGGGTGTCCGTGGTGCGCCCGCTGTGCGAGATGGCCAGCAGCACATCCCGCTCGTCGAGGAGCGCGGCCGACATGGCCTGCTGGTGGGCGTCGGCGAGGGCGATGGCGTCGATGCCCAGCTTGCGCAGCTTGAGCGCCGCCTCGGCGGCAACAAGGCCCGCGGTCCCCACGCCGGCGCACTCCACGCGGCGGGCGCCGGCGATCCGGGCGACGGCCGCCTCGACTGCGGCCGGGTCAAGGCCCGCGGCCGTGTCCGCGAGGGCCTCCCGGCTTGCGCCGAAGACGCGCGCCAGCGCATCGAGCACTGCTGCCGGACCTGCGGCCGCCGTTGCGGCAAGCCCGGTCCCCAGCGTGACCGCATCCCGTGCGAGCCCCAGCCTGAGGTCCTGGTAGCCCTTGAGCCCCAGCCGCCGGCAGAGCTGTGAGACGGTTCCCACGGAGACGCCGGTGGCGTCCGCGAGGTCCGTGATCGTGTAGTCGCTCGCGGCCGCGAGGTTGTCGAGCAGGAATGTCGCAACCCGCTGCTGGGCGGGCGCGAGGTCTGGGTACACCGCCTGGATGCGGGCGCGGACGCCCGTGCCGGTGCCGGCGGGTGCGTTGCCCATGAAGACCATCCTCCGTGCGGTAGCAGGCCTGGATTCTACGAGGCTTGACCGGTCGCGGTTCCCCCGGCACCGTAGCCTCGCGCCATGCCCGCATCGGCACCTGTCCCACGAGGAGCCCGCACCCGTGACCACGATCGACGCCGTCGAGACCCTGCTCACCCGGCTCGTCGCAATCGACTCGGTGACGCCGTGGCTGGTGCCGACCGGCGCGGGGGAGGCGCAGGTGGCGCGCTTCATCGCGGACTGGCTGGCCGACCTGCCGCTCGAGGTCGCCCTCGAGGAGGCGGCGCCCGGCCGGCCCAACGTCGTCGCCCGGCTGCGCGGCACCGGCGGTGGTCCGGCCCTCCTGCTCAACGCCCACCATGACACCGTCGGCTACGACAACTGGCGGGACCGGGCGCTGGTCGCGGAGCGCCGGGACGACCGGCTGATCGGCCTCGGGACGGCGGACGACAAGGCAGGGGTGGCGGCCTGCCTGCTCGCGCTGCGGGAGCTGTGTGCCGGGCCGCGCCTGCGCGGCGACGTGGTGCTTGTCACGGTGGCGGACGAGGAGGGCGCCTCGATCGGGACCGCGCACCATGTGGCCACCCATACCGCCGATGCCTGCATCGTTGTGGAGCCCAACGACTCCCGCCGCGTCTACGTGCAGAGCCAGGGGTTCGGCTGGATCGACATCACGGTCCACGGGCGGGCTGCGCACGGGTCGGCGCCCGAGGCCGGGATCGACGCCGTCGTCCGCATGGCCGAGGTGGTCCGGAGCCTGCACCGGCGCGACGTCGAGGTCTACGGGGCGGGCCCGGTGCCGTTCAACGGGCGGACGGTGTTCCACACCAGCACGATCCGCGGCGGCACCGACTACGCGACGTACCCGGCATCGGCGGTGCTGGGGATCGAGATCGGGACGCAGCCCGGCGAGCGGCTGGCCGACCGGGTGCGCGAGATCGAGGCGACCTTCGAGGAGGTCCGCCGGGTCTTCCCCGACCTCCGGGCCGAGGTGGATGTCCGGCTCGAGCGGTTCCCGTTCGTGGCGGAGGGTCACGAGCGGCTGCTCGCCTGCGCCGATGCGGCGGCCATGGAGGTCCACGGGGCGCCCCTCGAGCAGATCGGCTTCAACGCCTGGGCCGACGCGGCGCTGGTGCAGGCC
>JBAXFC010000215.1:0-6303 GCA_037140135.1 Chloroflexota bacterium | reverse complement strand
GCCTGATCGGGGACCCCGTCGGCAGCGGCATCTCCTACGTCATCGTGACGGCAACCGGTCTGGTCAACCCGACGGCCGGGAGCATCTTCTACGGCTCCTACTCGATGGATCTGCCGCCCGACGAGTACGTCCTCTCCTTCTCGCAGATCTACGGTGACTATGCGAGCGGCTACTGGTGCTCGGGACCCCACCTCTGCCCCGACGTTGCCGCGGCGACGCCCGTGACCGTGGCCTCCGGCGGCTCGGTGCAGGTGGACGTCACGATGGACCCCGCGTCCACGATCTCCGGCACGATCCTCGGATCCGACGGCCAGCCGGCCGCGGGTGCATCGGTGGGCGTCGACCACCCGTACGGTGCCCAGACCGTGCTGGGCGATGGGACCTTCTCGGCCAAGGTCCAGTCGGGCTCGCACACGCTGTTCGTCACCCCGGGCTCCGGTCTCCCCGGCGGCTACTACTCGGCCTCCGGTCCTGGCCACTGGACCCAGCTCGCGGCCGATGCCAGCCCGCTGGCCACCACGCCCGGGACCAGCCCCGCCGCACTGACGATCACGTTGCCGGTCTACAGGACGATCTCCGGCACGCTCAAGGACACCGGCAGCGCGCCGGTCGCCGGCCGCTGGGCACGGCTCTGGCAGGGCACCGACAGCGCAGAGTGGAGCACGGGGACTCCCGAGGGCACCTTCTCCTTCCAGGCGCCGGCCGGCGGCAGCTACACCATCGAGTCCGTCGGGTCCTGCCCGTCCGCCAACGTCTGGTACAAGGCCTCCGCGCCGAACTATGCCGAGACCCAGGCCGGGGCGACCGTGATCGCGGTCGGCGGGGCCAACGTGACCGGCCTCACGCTCAAGATGCCGTCGTGCCCCCAGGTGAAGGGCACCATCACCGCCCACACCGGGGCACCGATCACCGCCGGCACCGTCTATGCGACCGGCGTTGACGGGACGTCGGGCTCCGGCTCGGCGACCATCGCGGCAGACGGCACCTACGCGCTCGCCGTCCAACCCGGCGTCTACACGCTGTACATCACCGATGCTGCCGCGAACGAGGTCGCGGGCTACTACACGCCCGGCGGCTGGGTGGCCGCCGATGCCGACGCGGCGCATCTGGCCGTCGGTCTTGCGGGCCTGACCGGCATCAACCTCCAGCTGCCGGCGTACCGGTACATCACGGGCACGGTCACCGATCCGGACGGACACCCGGTGCAGGACCTCGCCGTGCAGCCGAGCGTGGGCGGCGTTCACACGGCGGCCGACGGCAGCTACTCGCTCAAGCTCCCCTCGGGGACCTGGACCGTCGCCTACGACAACACCAGCCGGACGCAGGCGGGCTATTGGGGCGGCTCCGGGTACGTGGTCAACCCCGCGGATGCGGTGAAGGTCTCCACGGTCGCCGGGGATGTCGCCGGCATCGATGTCGTGGTGCCGTTCTGGCCCCGCGTGCGCGGCACGGTCACCGGTTCCTCCGATGCGCCGCTGGCGGGGATCAAGGTCGCGATCAACGCGCCGGGCGCGGTCTGGCCTGCCGCCAGCACGACGACCGCCGACGACGGCACCTACACCCTCTACGTCGGCATCGGCTACACGGGTACCCACACCGTCAAGGCCGGCCTGGACATGACGTTCGAGGAGAAGACCCAGGACGTGATCCTGGGCGCCGGGGACGTCAACGGCGTGGACTTCATGCTGCGCAGCTTCCCGTCGGTCACCGGGACCGTGACGGACTCCTCGGGGGCACCGCTCGGGTACATCGACGTCGCCGCGTGGTCCGACTCGACCGGCGCGTCCGCCAGGACCGATGCGGCGGGCCAGTACCGGATCGCCCTGCCCATCGGCCCCACCCTCGACAACGTCGTCGTCCACTTCGCCGACCAGTACCTCGCCCACGTCAACGGCTACTTCGGCGAGAGCGGCTTCTCGCGCCAAGTGCCGGCCACCTTCTCGCTCTCGATCGATGCCACCAAGGTCGCCGATGTCGTCCTGCCAACCTACAGGTGGCTGAGCGGCACCGTTCGCGACAGTGACGCGACACCCGTCTCCGAGGTGCTCCTCTCCTCGTACCTGCATGCCTCCGACTACGACACCCAGGCGATGGTGTCCACGTCCTTCAGCGGCGCCTTCACCCTCAAGCTGGCTCCCGGCGAGCAGTACATCGCGATCGCCTCGCCGGCCGGTCATGCGTCAGGCTGGCTTGGGGACGGGGGCTTCAACGGTGCCGCGCCGACGGCCGGCGCCTTCACCATGCCCGACCACGACCTCGCGCGGGACATCACGCTGCCGCCGGTCATCCACCTGTCGGGGCATGTCTCCACGCCGATGCCGATCGTGGACTCGATCGAGGTGGACATCCTGCTCAACGGCGCCGCCTATGCGACGACGGGGACCGCCGGCGACGGCAGCTGGTCGGTCGATGTCGCCCCCGGGGCCTACACCGTGGGGATCTACGACCCGACCAGGCGGCTTGCCCATGGCTGGGTGGGGATCTCGGGCTTCACGCTCGACCCGGCCGCCGCCCGGATCGTCCCGGTCGCCTCGGCCGACGTCACCGGCATCGACATCACGCTGCCGCGGAACGTGAACCTCAAGGGCACCGTCCGCGACACGGCCGACAGGGCGCATCCGTACGTCTACACGGAGGTCTGGATCAACGGCCGCTACTACGACCAGACCTGGACCGCCGGCGATGGCACGTACACCCTGCCGGTCCCGGCCGGTTCCTCGGCCAGGGTCTGGATGTACGACGCCAACCTCAAGCTGGCGCCCGGCTGGCGGACGGCAAAGGTCGTGACCGCCAATCCGGCGCTCGCGGCAGCCACCCGTATCGGCGCCAAGGGTGTCGCCGGCGTCAATCTCGTGGCGCCCGCCGCCCGGTTCATCGGCGGCACCGTGACCGCAGCGAACATGAGCGGGGCGACCGTCGCCCTCAAGAAGGCCTACGTCGGCGCGTATGCCTACGGGTACGCTGCCTCGCTCGCGATCGCCGGAGCGGGTGGCAAGTTCAAGGTCCCCGTCCTGCCGGGCACCTACACCGTCTGGTCGGACGTGGTGGGCGTGGTGGCCGGACGGTCCGCGACCTACGCCGGTGGCTGGTACCGCCCGGGCGGGATCACCACGTCCGCGAGCCTGGCCACCAAGGTCACCCCGCCGGCGGCCGGCAGCACGCTGGCCATCAGGCTCGCCAAGCCCGCCTGGATCAACGGCGCCCTCCTGTCCTCGCTGGGCACCCGGATCGAGGGGGTCGTGGTGGTCTTCGCCAACGGCGTGGCCTACGACTCCGTGGCGACGTCGGGCGGCAACTTCACGATCTCCGTGCCGCAGGGCACCTACCGCGTGGGGGCCTACGACCCGTTCGACACCTACCGCGAGGGCTGGTACGAGGAGACCACCGGCTACACGGCCAGCTACGGGCTGGCGACGAACGTCGCGGCCGCGACCTGGACCTATGCGAATGTCGGGATCTGGCTGCCGCCCGACAGCCCGCCGGGCGCCCCCACCGGCGTGACGGCGGTCCCGTACCACGCGTCCGCGCTGGTCTCCTGGACGGGCCCCGCCACCACGCCTTCCCGTCCGATCATCCACTCCACGGTCACGGCCGGCCCGGGCGGCCGCTGGTGCACCACCACCGGGACCGCGTGCACGGTCACCGGGCTCACGGACGGCACCGCCTACACGTTCACCGTCGCGGCCTCGAGCAACGTCGGTGTGGGCACGCCGAGCCTCCCGACCGCCCTCGTCACGCCACTTGCCGTCCCCGAAGCGCCTGCCGCGCCGACCGTCGAGCCGGCCGGCCTGACCCCCACCGCCAGCTGGTCGGCTGCCGCCGACAACGGCTCGCCGATCACCGGCTACACGGTCACCGCCTCACCAGGCGGCGCCACCTGCGCGGCTGCGGCGGGCGCGACCTCCTGCCAGTTCGACCCCTTGCCCGAGGGCTGGTACCGCTTCTCGGTCTCGGCCTCGAACGCCCTGGGGGAGGGACCCGACTCTCCGGCCTCCGCGCTCGCCGCGGCCGATGCGACGCCGCCCGTCATCGGAGCGCCGTCCGTGGCGCTCCGGGCCGGCGTGGCCATGTCCAGCGCCGCTGTTCCCGTGCTGGCCACCTGGCCGGCCTCGGACGCGGTCTCGGGCGTGGCGTCCACCTCGCTGGAGCTGGCCACGGACGGGGGCGCCTTCGTGCCGGTCACCCTGGGATCCGCGGCGGCGACGAGCTGGGCCGGGACGCTCGCGGCGGGCAGCGCCGCCTACCGGCTGCGGGACGAGGCCGCCGACGCGCTCGGCAACGTCGTCGCAGGTCCGGTGGCCGGGCCCGTCCTCCACGTGTCGGTCACCGAGGAGTCGGGCGCCGGCACCGCCACCACGGGCACCTGGCTGACGCAGATCACCCCGGCGGCGAGCGGTGGCAGGACGCGCTATGCGAAGACCGCGGGCGCCACCTGCTCGTTCACCTTCACCGGGCGCTCGGTGGCCTGGGTCAGCCGCGGATCGTGGGCCGGCGGGCGTGCAGCCGTCTACGTGGACGGCGTCCGCGCTGCGACCGTCTCGCTCAACAGGGCGCCGGTCAACCGCCTGGTCGCCTGGTCGAGGACATGGGCAAGCACGGGGAAGCACACGATCAGGATCGTGGCCCTCGACACCGGGGCACGGGCCGACGTGGACGCCTTCGAAGTCATCAAGTAGCCTGCCTGGCCGCTGCCGAAGCCGGATTGCAGGTGCTTGACACCGCGCGGCGGCCCGGCCTACTCTCTGCTAAACCGGTTTGCTAAACCGGTTTTGGACGCGAGACGGCAACCCGGGGTGGGAGCGCCGTCCGGCACGGAGGAGACCGACCGGACAGGGGCGTGGACGACGTGGATCGTCGGCCGTCAGATGAGGAGACCGTGGAACAGCGTACCCAGCGCAGGCCGCGGATCGCAGACGTCGCCCGTGAAGCGGGCGTGTCGAAGACCGCAGTCTCATTCGCCTTCAACAGCCCGGATCGCCTGGCGCCGGAGACAGCCAGCCGGATCCGTGACGTTGCGGATTCGCTGGGCTACCGGCCCAACCCCGTGGCCCGGATGCTGACGCAGCGCCAGACCCACACGCTGGGTGTGCTCACGCCGCAGGCCCTCTCGGTGATCTTCTCCAACCCCTTCTTCGGGGCCTTCTCGGAGGGCGTCGCCCTGGCGGCGGAGCAGGAGGGGTACGCGCTCCACTTCATCTCCCCGCTGCACGGGTCGCTTGCCCGTGCCATGGGCCGCGCGACCGTGGACGGCGTGGTCGCCGTGGGCCTCGCGGCCGGCCATCCCGAGGTGGAGCAGATCCGCGCCGCCGGCCTGCCGCTGGTGATGGTGGACTCCACCGCCCTCGCGGACCAGCCGAGCGTGGCGATCGATGACGAGGGTGGCGCCCGCGCGGCCGCGGAGCACCTGCTGGGTCTCGGCCACCGGGACATCCTCGTGGTTGGCGTGGAGCCGCCGACGCCCGGCGACCAGGCGGACACGGATGGCGTCATGGCCCGCCGCCTGCGCGGCTACCTGACGGCGCTCGAGCATCGCGAGGTCAGCCTTGCGGAGAACGCGCTCGTGGTCGGTCCGGCCAGCATCGAGGGCGGCATCGCGGCCTTCCGGCAAGCCCGGGAGGACGGCCTCCGGCCCACCGGCGTGCTCGTCATGTCGGACGCCATGGCCATCGGCGTGCTGCGCGCCGCACGCGAGCTCGGGCTGCGGGTGCCCGAGGATCTGTCGGTCGTCGGCTTCGACGACATCGACATCAGCCAGCACACCAACCCGCCGTTGACCACGGTGCACCAGCCGATCCGCCACAAGGGCGAGGCTGCCGTGCGCCTGCTCCTGTCCGTCGTCGAAGGACGGGAACCATTGTCCGAGCAGATCCGACTCGAGACGCGGCTTGTCATCCGCGGCTCGACCGGACCGGCGCCGCGCAGGCGGCAGGAGGTGGACCGGGCCCGAAGCTGAGCTTGCAGGGGGCGGCGTGCGGACGATGAGTTCGCCCGGCATGCCACGCCCGTCCGAACAACGTTCGTGGCACGTCACGCCGATCCCGGACTCAGCCCGGACCGGCCGAATGCAGTCCGACCGGCCCCGCCGGTCGATCTACCCAGGCACCAATCGGCTATCTCTGGAGGAGATCAACACCAGGATGGATACCAAGAAGCAGCTCGTCGCCCTGTTCGCAGGCGCGGCGATCCTCGTTGCGGCGTGCGGCGGCTCTGCCGCGACGCCCGCCCCGACCTACGTGCCGTGGAGCGCGTCGCCCGAGCTGCGCTGCGCCCATTGTCGGGAACTCGTGACCGTTCGCCACGTGT
>JBAXFC010000214.1:0-6335 GCA_037140135.1 Chloroflexota bacterium | reverse complement strand
GTGGTCCGCCTGCTGCACCGGCCGGCGGGGCAGCCCGCCTACCGGACGATGGTCCCGCCGGAGCCCGCCGGGAGCACGATCCGGCCCACCGAGTCACCCGACCAGGCAAGGATCGTGACCACCGGCTCACCTGCGGATGACGGGGAGGACCAGGCGATCCGGCCGCCGTCGAGGGCGAAACCGGCGAACGCGGGCTCGCCAGCGAGCAGGGGCCGCGAGAGCTCGGCCCGGCCGGAGAGGCCATCGATGCGGTAGAGGCTCAGCAGGCCGTCGCCGTCCGGGGTCCCGTCCGCCAGCCAGACGGCGATGACGGACCCGTCCGCGTCCCACCGGATGTCCCAGCCGCTGGCCGGACCGTCCGAGAGGACCTGGACCGCGCCCGCGGTGTGGTCCCCCCACCGGCCGAGCACGAGGCGCCCGGCGCCGGTCTCGAAGGTGGTGCCGTCGGCGGACAGCGTCACCGCGCCGTCCCACCAGGCCGCCCGCCTGCCGTCCGGGCTCACGGCCGGCAGCCATCCATCGCCCACGCGCTCGATGGTCTCGCCGGTCCCGGCATCAACGAGGAAGGTGCCGGGGGCGCCGTCGGTGAGGCGGCTGACGAGGACGCCCTTGTCCTGCCAGCCCGCGAAGACGGAGGCGTGGTCGGTCGTGATGGCCAGGGCGGTCGGGTCGGTCGTGTTCCAGACGTAGATGTCGGGGCCGGCGGAGCCGTCCGACGGGCGCGCGGTGAAGGCGAAGCGGCGACCGGTCGCGTCGTACGCGGCGACCGTCCCGACGACGAGGACGTTGCTGGCGATCTCGATGGCGCCGTCGGGGGTCGGGGTGACGGTGACGCTGGGCGACGGCTGCGGGGAGACGGCATCGGACGGACCGGGCGTCGCAGCGTCCGAGGGGGAGGGGGCCTGATCGGTGGGCGCCGGGGTCTCCGGCGGAGTCTCCGCCGGAGCCGTGCTTGCGGGAACCGTCTCGACGGGCGAGGCGGTGGCCGGGGAGCCCGTGGGGCCGCCGGTGGGCGGGGGCGGTGTCGTGGGCTTGGGGCTCGAGGTCGCGACGGCCGGCGAGACGGTGACGACATAGACGCCCTTGGCGCCGTCACCGCGACCCACGAGGACCATCCGGTCCCGGCTGGGCGAGAGGATCGCGTCGAGCGGAGCGCTGCCACCGACGCCCGCAACCGGGGCTGCCTCGAACGAGGGGGCGACGCCGCAGGCCACGGCCCCGATGGGGCAGACGTGGTCAACGCTGCGGGTCTGGATCTGGAGCCGGCCGTCCGCGCTGCGGCTCACCGTCTGGACCTGGCCTGCGGTGAGCGCGAACGGTGTGGCCTGCGCGGTGACGGCGGTGGACGAGCCGTCCGGGTTGACGGCGGGATTGAACAGGCCGCCGTTGAACAGCCCGGCCCCGACCGCGACGGCGAGGACCATGACCGCGGCCAGCGGCGCCCACGCCTGCGACCACCGGGAGCGCACCGGGCCGCGGACGGAATGGCGGCCCGACTCCGTCTCAAGGGCGGCGGCCGTGCGGGCCCACAGGTCGCGCGGGGCCTCGAGCGGCATCTCGCGCAGGGAGCGGAGCAGCAGCCGGTCGCCCTGGTAGGCGGCAGCGGTCGCGGCACAGGCATCGCAGCCGGCGAGGTGCGCCTCGAGCCAGGCGGCGTCCGCAGGGTCCAGCGGCTCATCGAGCACGATGACGGAGAGGCCGTCTGCGCGCTCGTGGTCAGTAGGGGTGGAGGGCTGTCCGAAGCGCGGGCTCATGCTCGTGCCTCCGGGCCGGCGGCGGCTTCGGCGGCGGCTTCGGCGGCCCGCTCGGCGGCAAGCGCCTGGCGCAGGTTCTCGCGGGCCCGGGTGAGCAGGGCCCGGGCCGCGACATGGGAGACGCCGAGCGCGGCAGCCAGCTCGAGGCCGGTGAGATCGTGGAGCTCGGCCATGAGGAGGGCGGCCCGCTGGCGCTCCGGGATCTTCTCGAGAGCCCGCTGGAGATCGCCGGAGAGGCGCGCCTCCATCACGAGATGCTCTGCGGAAGGAGCGCTGTTGCGGGTCTCCCCCACGAGCGGGATGAAGCGCACGATCCGCTTGCGGCGCAGGTCGTCGAGGGCGACGCGGTGGGCGATCTGGTAAAGCCAGGCGCGGGCGTTCTCGGGCTTCTCGAGCGTGTCGTAGGCCTTGTAGGCCTTCACGAATGCGTCCTGCGTGAGGTCCGCGGCAAGCTCGGGGTCCCGGAGCATGCGCACCAGGTAGGCATAGATCTCATGCTGGTGCTTGGCGAACAGCTCCTCGACGAAACGGTAGGCCTCGTCGCGGTCCCAGGAGGTGCTCATGGCGCGGCCGACGGGGATGACCCGCCGCTGCTGCTCGAGCTCCAGGGGATCGGCGACCACGTGCGCTCCACGATTCCGGGCTGGGCGTGCCCACTGCGGCGGAGCGCCCTGCTCCGAGCCCCTGTGACGCGGCGTTGCCGCCCCATGTGACGGCCTCCCAACCCACCCGCCTCCCCGATCAGCGCCGCGGGTGCTCAGGCGGGGAGTCCCCGCCGGGGCCGCTGCGCAGCTCCTCCACGGCATCCTCCGGGGAGACGGGATTGACCGGCAGCCCGGTTCCCAGCTCCAGGCCGGCGATCTCGCGCAGGCGCGGATGGATCTCCCAGTGCCAGTGGTAGGTGGGGTCAACCTGCTCCTTGAGCGGGGCGCTGTGGAGCACGAGGTTGTAGGGCGGCCCGTCCAGGGTGGAGGCGAGCTGGCCCAGGACATGGCGGAGCGCCTCGGCGGTGGCCGCGACGTCACCGTTGCTGGCCCGGGCGAAGTCCGCGTCGTGCCGGCGCGGGACGACCCAGACCTCGAACGGCGAGCGGCTCGCGTACGGTGCGAAGGCCACGGCGTTCGCATCGGCGTAGAGGAGGCGTTCCGGGCGGCGGACCTCGTCGCGGACGAGGCGGCAGAAGGGGCACTCACGCTCGCGGATGAAGAAGCGGGCGGCGCCCCCGAGCTCCTCGGCGACCCGGTGCGGGATCTGGGGCAGATCGTAGAGGTCGAAACAGAGGTGGTTGGTGCGGGCCCCGGCCTGCGCCCCCCAGTTCTGGACCACCTGCAGGTGGGCCGTCCGGCCCGCAGCCCGGGAGACGGTGATCTCGTCCCGGCAGCGGACCAGGAGCTGCTCGATCTCGTGGGTGCCCACGGCGTGCAGCGCACGGTGCTCGCCCGGCGGGGCGACCACGGTTCGCCAGGAGCCGGCCGCGCGCGCGTCGGCGATCGTCATCTGGGCCACGGACCCTTCCCGCGCGCGCGCTTCCTCCTCGGTTCCGGCGACGGTGAACGCGAAGTCCTTGAGGACGCGGAGGCGGACGCCGTCCCCGGGCGGGATCCGGCAGTTGAAGCAGTCGCCACGATCCTCGATGGAGGCGGCCGGCAGGGCGAAGCGCTCGCGGGCGAAGGTGCGATCGACCATCGTGGCGACCCACCAGGAGGTGATCGCGTCCTTGCGGAGCTCGAACAGGCCCTGGCTCATCGGGCAACCTCCGTCAGCGCGGGCACGGCGTCGGGATCGGCCTCGACCTCGGCCTCGACCTCGGCGGCGGCCTCGGCCTCGACCTCGGCGGCGGCGAGCATGGCTTCGAGCCCGGACCGCTCGACGAGCGCCGCGACCGGATCCGCACCCGAGGGCAGGTCGCCGGCCGGCGGGGCGCAGATCTCCGCGGCGAACGCGACGGCGAACGCGCACGCCGCCTCGGCCACGCTCTCCGGGGACGGCGGCTCGTCGCGGCGGCCGAGCTCCGACCAGACCGAGGCGGATGCCAGCCCGGGCATGCCGCACGGGTCGATCAGGTCGAAGTCGCGGAGGTTCACGCTGACGTTCAGGGCGATGCCGTGGTACGTCACGCCGCGCTCCACGCGCAGGCCGAGGGCGCCGATCTTGCGCGGCAGCGGGCTCTCGGGCGCCACCCAGCAGCCGGGATGGCCGTCGCGCCGGGCCGCGTCCACGCCGAACGCCTTGCACGTCTCCACGAGCGCAGCCTCGAGCGCGCGCACGAGCGGGCGCAGCAGCAGCCCGCGATCGCTGAGCCTGATGATGGGATAGGCGACCAGCTGGCCCGGGCCGTGGTAGGTGACCTCGCCGCCGCGCTCCACGCGGAGGAGCTCGATGCCGCGCTCTGCGAGCAGCGGGGCCGGGGCGAGGACGTGGGACTCGTCGGCGCCGCGACCGAGCGTGAGGACCGGGGGGTGCTCGAGCAGGAGGAGCTGGTCTCCGATGGCGCCGCGGGCGCGGGCGGCCGCGAGACGCTTCTGCAGCGTCCAGGCCTCGCGGTAGCCGATCCGGCCGAGCCAGTGGACGGCCAGGGGCGCGCGCGCACCCGAGGGGGCGGCGGGTCCGGGCTCGACGGTCGCAGCAGGCTCCATGCGCGGACGATAGCAGGGGCGGGTCATCGCTCCCTCACCTCGCGCCCCACTCCGCGCGACGGGCCCTCGACGGCGCCCCCGTTGACGGCATCCTCCCGTCATGGAGACGGCAGCCGGCGCCACGAGCGCATTCCCCCACCTGTTCTCGCCCATCACGGTCGGCGGGGTCACGATCAAGAACCGCATCCTCTCGTCGGGCCACGACACGGTCATGGCGAAGGGCGGCCTGGTGACCGACCAGCTGGTCGCCTACCAGGAGGCGCGGGCGCGGGGTGGGGCCGGGCTGATCATCATCCAGGTGGCCGGCGTCCACGCCACCGCGCGCTACACCTCGACGGAGCTGGCCGCCGACACGGACGACTGCATCCCGGGCTACACGGAGCTCGCCTCGGTCATCCACCGCCACGGGGCCAAGGTCTTCGGGCAGCTGTTCCACGGCGGCCGCGAGATCATGGACACCGAGGACGGGACGCTGGCCGTGGCCTATGCCCCGTCCGCCGTGCCGACGGAGCGCTTCCACGTCATGCCCCGGGCGCTTCCGGTGCCGCTGATCGAGGAGATCGTTGACGGCTTCGGGCAGGCGGCCGCACGCCTGGAGCGGGCCGGCCTCGACGGGTGCGAGATCCTCGCGGGCTTCGGATACCTCGCCTCGCAGTTCCTGAACCCGCGCGTCAACCTGCGCGACGACGAGTGGGGCGGTGATCCCGAGCGGCGCCTGCGGTTCCTGCGCGAGTCGCTGCGCTCCATCCGCGCCGCCGTCCGGCCCGGGTTCGTGGTTGGCGTGCGGCTCTCCGTCGGCGAGGTGACGCCCGACGGGCTCACGGCCGCGGAGGCACTCGACGCGCTGCGCACCCTCGACCGGGACGGGCTGATGGACTACGTCAACGTGATCACCGGGACGTCCGCGTCGCTGGCGGGATCGGACCACATCGTGCCGCCGTCACCCATCGCGGCCGGGTACACGAGGCCCCAGGCCGAGTCCGTGCGCGAGATCGTGTCGGTGCCGGTGTTCGTGGCCGGGCGGATCAACCAGCCCCAGGAGGCGGAGTCGATCATCGCCTCGGGCGCCGCTGACATGTGCGTCATGACCCGGGCCCTGATCTGCGACCCGGAGATGCCGGCCAAGACCGCCGAGGGCCGGCTCGACGACATCCGGGCCTGCATCGGCTGCAACCAGGCCTGCATCGGCCATTTCCACGCAGGCTTCCCGATCTCGTGCGTGCAGTTCCCCGAGAGCGGGCGCGAGCGCGAGTTCCCGCGCGCGGGCGCTGGCGGGCACCAGCGGCACGCGGCGGCTCCGGTGTCGCGGCGCGTGCTCGTGATCGGCGGCGGGCCCGCCGGGCTCAAGGCGGCGGCCGTGGCGGCGGAACGCGGGCACACGGTGACGCTGGTCGAGGCGGAGCGCTGGGTGGGCGGGCAGGTTCGGCTTGCGCAGCAGCTGCCCGGGCGCTCGGAGATCGGCGGCGCGATCACGAACCTCGAGGGCGAGGCGCGGCGCGCGGGCGTCGAGATCATCACGGGCGTCAGGGCGGACGTCGCGCACGTGCGGGCGTCCGGCGCCGAGGTGGTGGTCGTGGCCACGGGGGCCGTCCCCTACCGGCCGCCGCTCGAGATCATGGGCTCGCCCCTGGTGCTCGACGCGTGGGAGGTCCTGCGCGGCGCGGAGGTCCCGGCCGGCAACGTGGTCGTGGCGGACTGGCGGTGCGACTGGGTGGGTCTCGGCGTGGCGACGATGCTCTCCGGCAACGGCCGGCGGGTCACGCTGGCGTCATCGGGCTACAACGCGGGCCAGCGGATCCAGCAGTACGTGCGGGACCAGATGCTGATGGCCGCCAAGCGGGCCCACGTGACCCTCCTGCCGATGACCCGGATCTTCGGGGCGGACGACGGGGTGGTCTACCTCCAGGACGTCATGACCGAGGAGGCGGTGGTGATCGAGGGGGCC
>JBAXFC010000213.1:0-6339 GCA_037140135.1 Chloroflexota bacterium | reverse complement strand
CGCCGACCCCCACACCCAAGCCCACGCCGACCCCCACGCTGGCACCCGCCAACGTGGGCAACTACGCCTGCATGACCCTCGATGTCGCAACGACGGCGATCGACGCCGACGGCTTCGCGCTCGGGAGCGTGACCAGCGACCCCGCCGGGACCGATCCGATCCCGTCCACCTGGCTGATCACCATGCAGGATCCGGCAGCCGGAACCAAGAAGCCGGCCGGCTTCGCGATCAACCTGGTCTTCGCGGATCCCGCGACGGCCGGCTGCCCGTAGCCGCCACCGGGGTCGGGCAGGGCCGGAGGGCCTAACTCTCCGGCCAGGGCTCCGGGTCGCCCCAGAGCCACCACGTCCCGGGCACCGCGGTGACCGGGGCAGGGGTCTGCGCCTCCGTCTCCGGACGCTCTACGGGCGCCGTGCCCAGCTCGTCAACCGGAACGAACGTTCTGGGCCGCCGTCCGCCGAGCGCCAGGGCACTGGCCGTTGCCGTGGCGCCCGCCTGGCCGCCCGCGTAGGCGCGACCGGTCGCATCTCCCGGGACCCGGCCGTGCGCGCTCGCCCATCGTCGTCCGCCGGGGTCCGACGGTGCGGGTGTCGATGTCCAGCAGGCGCGCATCTCCGTGCCGTTCAGGGCGAGGTGGCGCGGGTCAAGACCGCACAGCCCGAGCCCGCCCGCGACGCCGCGCCGGAAGTGGCGGCATGTCCCGCAGGACGTGGTCGAGCGACGACAGACCCAGCAGCGCGAGGACTCCGCCTGCGGGGTGGCGCAGTGAGGACAACGCCAGACCGGCATGCGCGGATCGTAGCTGCGCCGGAACCGCCTGTCGAGGCGGAATCGCCAAACGTCGAACGTCTATTCGACGGTGAGGACCGCCCGATCGGTCGCGGTGCCGGCGGTGTCGGTCGTGACGAGGACCGTTGCAAGGCCGGGTCCGGCCATGGCACCGGACGGGATCGTGGTGGTGAACGTGGCCACCCCGTCCGCACCGGTCCTGATCTCGCCCGACACGATCGCCTGGAGGCCGGGCACCGAGACGGTGAACAGCGCGGTCGCGCCTCCGAGCGGCTTCCCGTCGGGGCCGGTCACCCTGGCCGTGAAGGTCACGGTCTTGGGCAGCTTGGCCACCTTGAACCGGTAGGCGCTGCCGGTGATCAGGACGGTCAGCTTGCCGCTGCCCTTCTGGACCGTGAGCGTGGCGGAGTTCTGGTTGCCGGCCGGGTCGGTCGCGATCACCGTGAGCGTGTTGGCGCCATCGGTCACGTCGATGGTCGTCGTCCACAGACCGGTCTTGTCGGCCTTGGTGTTGGCGATCGCCTTGTTGGCCGCGTTCTCGACCCTGATATCGGACAGCGCCTGCGACTTGCCCTTGATCGTGATCGTCGCCTTGCTGACCTGCGCCCCGTCCTTGGGCGAGATGACGCTGACCTTGGGTTTGGAGGTGTCGAGCGTGACGGTGACCACCGGCGACCGCTCGCTCTCGCCGGCAGAGCCGACGATCGACGCCTGGAGATCGTTCCGGCCCTGCTCGATCGTCACGTTGGGGATGACCATGATCGAGAGGGGACCGACCGGGACCTCCGCCACGACGGCGGCATCGGCGCCCGCCACCGCGTTGTACAGGCGGAGCGTGTAGCCCTCGTGGCCCGTGATCGCCGCGGGGACCGTGACCGTGAGGTCAAGGGTCTCGTCGTTGGTGAAGGCCTGGTCGAGGGGTGCGATCGTCGGGGCATCGGAGACCTGGGCCGTCGCGGACGGTGCCGTGCTGCCAACCACCGTGCCGACATTGCCGACGAACTGCCCGAAGCCCTTGACCATCGAGGAGATGAAGGGCCCGACCGCCCCGCTCCCGACCCACAGGATCGTGACGCCCAGCAGCGCCACGCAGCAGACGAGGAAGACCTTCATCCCGAACGGAAGGCCCCGCCGTCGCTCCAGATCCCGGTACCGCTCCGTGCGGCGCGGGGAGGGTGCGGCCGGCCGCGAGCGTGACGGGGCCGGACGACCGGTTGAGGGTGGACGGGGCCGGACCTGCGAGCTCCGGTCCCTGCGGCGGGAGTCCATCGGCCGCGATTGTCGCACGAAGCGACGGGTTGCCGGTCGGCCGCTGACCGGGACTGCGCCCACGGAGCGGGCCGGGTCCGTCGTGCGTGGTGCCGCCGGTGGTACGCTGCGCGTGCGTGGTGCCCCTGCGCGAGGGGGGTGCACGCCAGCATGAGGGTGGAGTGGAAGCCCGAGACCGGAGGCCGGTCCGGCCTGCACCGGGCGATCGGGGCGCCTGGAGTCACGGCCCGGTATCCCGCCTGAGCGCGCGTCCCGTCGACGAGACCGTCGGGACGTCGTCCGCTCCTGTCCGCGAGCCGGTCGCTCCTGTCCGCCGCCCGCTGCCGGCCGTCCCGCCGCCCCGCTCCTACCTGACCCCCGGCATCACCCGCCCGGGCGCCCCGCCGAACCGCGGGTTCGGTCTGCCCAGCCTGCGGCGCAACGTCTGCCCGCACTTCTACATGACCGGCAGCCGCGGCGCGATCCCGATCCAGGCGCCCCACCTGCTCAAGGGCCTGCTCCGCCAGCCCACCAACATCTCCCGGTGCCAGCTTCGTGGCGGCGTCCACCTTGATGAGAGCTACGTGAACGACGTCTGCCTGACGCCGCGCTTCAACCAGTGCGTCTTCTACGAGGACGAGCTGACGCGGGAGTGAGCACCACCGTTGGGGGGTCCATGCTGCCGGCATCGCCCGGTGGGCGCTCCTACCCCGAGGCCCTCGCCGCCATCGACGCCCGCGGCCGCTACGGCATCCGCCTCGGCCTCGGTCGGGTACGCGCCCTGCTGCGCGCCCTGGACAACCCCGAGACGGCCGTCCGGGGGGCGCTGGTCGCGGGCACCAACGGCAAGGGCAGCGTGATCGCCCTCGCGGGTTCGGCCCTTCGGGCGGCGGGCTACAGGGTGGGCGAGACGCCCAAGCCGCACCTGGTCACCTACCGCGAGCGCATCGTCGTGAACGGCCGCCCGATCGAGGCGGCAACGTTCGCCCGGCTGGTGGACGAGGTGCTCCCGCTCGCCGACCGGATCGCCCGCCGCCTCGGGCCGCCCACGGAGTTCGAGCTCCTGACCGCCGTCATGTTCCGCCACTTCGCCGAGGCCGGGCTCGACGTCGCCCTCGTGGAGGTGGGCCTCGGCGGGCGCCTGGACGCGACGAACGCCTGGGATGGCGGAGTCGCGGTCCTGACCAGCGTCGGCCTCGACCACACGGACCGCCTCGGGCCCACCATCGGTGCCATCGCCCGCGAGAAGGCGGCGATCGTCAAGCGTGGCGACCTCGCCGTCACGGGTGCCGGCGGCGAGGCGCTCGCGATCCTGCGCCGCCGCTGCGCCCGACTCGGCGTCCCGCTGGCAGTGGCGCCGCCGCCGCCGGTCCTGGGCTGGACCCGCGACGCCCTCACGGTGGATCTGCCGCGCCTCGGTGCGGTGGACATCGCGCTCCGCGGCCGCCACCAGGCCGCCAACGCCGCCGTCGCGGACGCCCTGCTCGACGCGCTCGAGGCGGCCGGGATCGCGACCGTGGATGCCGGGGCACGCCGGCGCGGGTATGCGGCCGCCCGCTGGCCGGGACGGCTGGAGCTGGTCGAGGGTCCCGGTGGACGCGAGGTCCTGCTCGACGGGGCGCACAACCCCGACGGGGCGGCCGCCCTCGCGACCGCGTTGGACGATCTGCGGCCGCACCTCGCCGGGGCGGCGACCGGGAGCGCGCCCGCGGTCCCGCTCACGCTCGTCTGGGCCTCGATGGCCGACAAGGACGTGGACGGCACGATCCGGGCCGCGGCCGTCTCGCCCGCGCTTGCCGGGGCGACGGTGGTCTGCACGTCCCTGGACCTGCCCCGCGCACTCAGTGCGGAGAGCCTCGCCGGCCGGTGGAGCGCGGGGCTGCCAGGCGCCCGGGTCCTGGTCGCCGCCGGCCCGGATGACGCCCTCGAGACCGCCTTCCGCGAGGCCCGCGGCCCGGTTGTCGTGGCGGGCTCCCTGTACCTGGTGGGCGCGGCGCGCGCCCGGCTCGTGGACGACCCGGCGCTCCGGGACCCGGAGGCACGATGACGGACCGGCGGCTCCCCCAGGAGCGGAACGTGGTGGCTGAGCGGCCCGACCTCGGGGGCGGGGCGGCGACCCCCTCCTTCGGCCTTCCGGTGGACGCCGAGCCTGGCATCCCGGGCCGCCCGCGCCCGGTCGCCATCGGCCCGCGGACCTTCGCCTGGGGCGCGCGCACCTACCTGATGGGAATCCTCAACGTCACGCCGGACTCCTTCTCGGGTGACGGCCTGCTGGCGGCGGCCGATCCGGTGGCCGCGGCCCTCGACCAGGCCCGCTCCATGGTCGCCGCAGGGGCGGACATCCTCGATGTCGGGGGCGCGTCAAGCCGGCCCGGCCACGCCGGGATCGCGCCCGCCGAGGAGATCGAGCGCGTGGTGCCGGTCATCGCCGCGGTCGCCGCCGCCCTCCCGGACACCGTCATCTCCATCGACACCACGAGCCCCGCGGTCGCCGTCGCGGCCCTCGACGCCGGCGCCCACCTGCTCAACGACATCTGGGGCGTTGGCGACGATCCCTCGATGATCGCCGTGGCCGCGGCGCGCGGCGTGCCGATCGTGCTCATGCACAACCGCGCCGAGCCGCGGTACCGCAACGTGATGGCGGAGGTCGTCGCCGACCTGCAGCGGACCCTGGAGCGGGCCCTCGACGCGGGCGTCGCCTGGGACCACCTGCTCGTGGACCCGGGCTTCGGCTTCGGCAAGACGCCCGATCACAACCTCGAGGTCCTGGCCCGCCTCGCCGACCTGCGGGTGCTGGACCGGCCGATCCTGCTCGGCACGTCGCGCAAGTCCACGCTGGGCAAGCTGCTGGACCTGCCCCCGGACCAGCGCGAGGAGGCGACCGCCGCCAGCACCGTGCTCGGCATCGCCGCCGGCGCCGACATCGTCCGGGTCCACGACGTGCGCACAAACGCCCGCACGGCACGCGTCGCGGATGCGATCCTGCGTGGGTGGCGACCCGAGGGGTGGCCGGCAGGGACGGGACGATGAGCGATCGGATCATCCTGGATGCGATGGTGTTCCAGGGCACCCACGGGGTCTACGAGGAAGAGCAGCAGAACCCGCAGGCGTTCGAGGTGGACGTCGAGCTCGCGCTCAACCTCCAGCCGGCGGGGCTTTCCGATGATCTGCAGCTGACGGTCGACTACGCCCGCGTCTTCGACACCTGTCGCCAGATCGTGGAGTCCACGCGCTTCAACCTCGTCGAGGCCCTGGCCGAGGCCATCGCGCACGAGCTGCTCGCGGGCTTTCCGGCCGACGAGGTCACCATCCGGATCCGCAAGCCGCAGGTCAAGCTGGGCGGGACCCTCCGGGCCGCGGGCGTCGAGATCCGTCGCCGCCGCATCGCCTGACAGTCGGCGCTACGGCGACGGGGCCGAGGCCACGACGCCGTACATCGTGAGCTCCATCGAGAACCTGCCCCGGCGGGCCGCGTCATGGATCCGCGCCACGAGGCGATCCCGCCCCGCGGCCGCGAGCTGACCGGCGTCAACGAGGTCATCAGCAAGGCTTTCCATCGAGAAGCAGCCGCCTGGGGCGGGTGTCGCATCGGGATCCCATGACGTCCAGGTCTGCGTGGCCTCCGTCCGGGCGACCGGGACCAGGCCTGCGTCGCGGACGAGCTCGTTGAGTCGTCGTCCGATGGTGGACGGTCGCCCCCGCTCGGTACGCATGGCCTGGCGGACCATCGCGTCGAGCTCGTCATCACCGATGTCGATGGCGAAGGTGGACCAGTCGGTGTCGATGAGCGACAGGCGACCACCCGGGCGCAGCACGCGCGCCATCTCGGCGACGGCCTCCATGGGATCGCCGAGCCACTGCAGCGTGCGCTCTGATCGGACGGCGTCGAAGGCGTCGTCGGGCTCGGCGATCGAGCAGGCGTCACCGACGGCGAACCGCGTCCGGCACGGAGCCGCAGTCGCCTTCGAGCGGGCCGCGTGCACCATCTCGGCAGAGATGTCGATGCCCACGATCTCGCCGTCGTTCCCGAGATCGTCGGCGAGCGCGAGGGCCGCCTCTCCGAGGCCGCAGCCCACGTCGAGCAGGCGCCAGCCGCGAGCGAGACACAGCTCCGTTCGCTCCCAGGCCCGCAGCCGGCGGGTCGCCTCCCAGGTCGCCGTGGCATCCATCGTGGCGAGGAGCACCGCGACATTCGGATCGTCGTCGACCCGCCTGTAGCCGAGGGAGTGCGTGTCATCGGCGGTCATGCGCCAACCATACGACGGCGGGCATGGCCTCAACGCCGTCCCGTTCCCGCTCCCC
>JBAXFC010000212.1:0-6354 GCA_037140135.1 Chloroflexota bacterium | reverse complement strand
CCGCCGCACCGATCAGGCTGAGCCCGGGCCCGGGCGTCGGTGCGTACACCGCGGTGGCCGCCGTGGGCAACACCGTGTACTCGGTCTGGCAGGACGGGTCGTACTCGTTCCTCGACGCCCAGCGGATCCTGTTCAAGCGCAGCGATGACGGCGGCCGCACCTTCGGGACGCCGCTGCCGCTCAGCCAGTTCGGGGGGATCCATCCGGCCATCGCCGCGTTCGGTGACAACGTCTACGTGGCCTGGGCGCAGTACACCTCCCGCGACAGCGCCAAGGCAGGCGCCCTCGACATCTGGGTCGCGACGAGCACCAACAAGGGGCAGTCGTTCAGCTACGGAGAGCGGATCGACCGCAGCACCCGGGACTCGCGGGATCCGCAGGTCGCCGCCACGGCGGCCGGCGGCTTCGTCGCCTGGGCGGACGGCGACGTGTACCTGTCCCATGCGACCGGTCCACTGGGTCCGTGGACGCTGCAGCGGGTGGCAACGCCGGCCTGCGGCACCTGCTCGATGCGCGGCGCGCAGGTCTCGATGGCTGCGGACGGGGCGAACGTCGCCCTCGCCTGGACCACGCTCCAGGGAGACGCCGCCCGCACCTACCACGTCGTCGCCTCGAACGTCATGGCCGTCGTGAGCGCGGATTCCGGCACGACCGTGTCGATCCCCATCGTCGTGCGCACCACCGGAGCGCCGATCGAGACGCCCGAGCGCTGGTTCTCGTCGCCGCGCGTGGCGGTGAGTGGCCCCGACGTCCACGTCACGTGGGATGAGACCCTCACCGCGGACATGCGCCTGGGGAACTCCTGGCCGAGCGCGATGGTCGCGTCCTCACGCGGAGGGGGCGGAGCGTTCGGATCCCCGACCACGCTCGGCCGCGTGGACGCGCAGGAGGCGGCCCCGGCCATCGTCGCCCGCAGCGGCCTCGTGGCCGTTGCCTGGAATGGCGGCCATGGCGTGTCGGTCTCGTCCAG
Source organism: Chloroflexota bacterium (assembly GCA_037140135.1). GTDB lineage: Bacteria > Chloroflexota > Limnocylindria > Limnocylindrales > CSP1-4 > CAIXZV01. Next base: position 5,384 of record JBAXFC010000212.1, on the reverse strand, counting down.
CACGGACCGAGGCATCTCGTTCACCGGCCCGATCCTCGCCGCCTCGGGCGTGGCGCCCGGCTGGGGCACGGTCCTGGGCATCGGGCGTGATGTTGGCGCCGGCCCGCGCGCCGCGTTCGACTGGTCCGTCCCATCGCGCTTCGGCCCCGACACGGAGGCCCCCATAGGTCTCATCGACTACCGGAAGACGCCATCCGAGGTTGCCCTTCCGGCAACTCTCGCAACCACGCTGGACGGGTGCGCCTCCATCCCGGACGGCGGCAGCTTCATGGGGTTCAGCTGGCGGATCGACGGGCAGGTCGCCGCCGGCACGGACTGCACCCTGGTCACCTCGCTCGCCCCGAAGACCGTGCACCAGGTGGAGCTGACCGTCACCCAGGACGGCGTCCAGAACACCGTGACCCACGACGTCCAGGTGGACGATCTGCTGGTCGTCTCGATCGGGGACTCCGTGGCGTCCGGGGAGGGGAACCCGGACATCCCGGGAGGGAGTGCGGCCCTTGACGGCAACGCAACCTGGCAGGACCGCCAGTGCGACCGCTCCGCGAAGTCCGGCCCGGCCCTCGCAGCGAGGCAGCTGGAGGAGTCCGACCCGCACACCTCGGTCACCTTCGTGCACCTCGCCTGTTCTGGCGCGAGGGTCACGGGCACCGATGCCGCCACCGGCGGGCTCCTCACCCCGTACGAGGGGATCATTCCCGCCGCGGGGGTGGTGCTTCCGCCCCAGGTGGACCAGCTGGTGACCCTCGTCGGGACCAGGCCCGTGGACGCCCTCCTCGTGTCCATCGGCGCCAACGACGTGTCGTTCTCGTCGGTGGTCAAGGACTGCATCATCCTGCTGTCGGACTGCACGACCGGCTCCACGAAGGACGGCTTCGACTCGCTGCTCACGGACCTGCCGCTCCACTTCATCGAGCTTGCCGAGCGGCTCGACCCGGCCGCCTCCCATCTGCCCGGGCCGACGATCGTCCCTGCGAACAGGGTCTTCCTGAGCGAGTACTTCGACCCGACCACCACCGAGACCGGCGCGTGGGACCTGCGCTGTGTCTCCACGAACCTGAACAAGATCCCGGGTCTCGGGTACGCGAAGGTCACCGACACCGAGGCGCAATGGGCGTCCACCTATGTCGGCGCCAAGCTGAATGCAGCCGTTGTCGCCGCCACCGTGCGCCACGGGTGGCACTTCGTGGGCGGGATCGGTGCCCAGTTCAGGAGCCACGGCTACTGCGCCGCCGTGCCCTGGGTCGTGTCGATCGAGTCGTCCTTCAGCGACCAGTCCGACGCCTTCGCCTTCTTCGACAAGAACGGTGCCTTCCACCCCAACAACGCCGGTCACGTGGCGTACGGGGCGGCGCTCGCGGGGGCGGTCGCCAACGTCTGGCAGGCCGACGCGGCCGCGGCGCAGGCCGCTGCCGACCCCGCGGCCAGACCCCCCGACACCCGCGGCGATGTCTACGTGGCGTACACCGACGGGCGGCGCCTGATGGCCACGACGCTGCTGCTGGGGCCGGGCGGCCTCCATCCGTCGGGGTCGCGCCGGGTCAACGCCGATCTGCCGTGGTGGCCCGTCGAGACGGGCGACACGAGCGGCAGGCGGGGCGAGGGATACGGGCAGTCGATCGCGGTCTCCGATCTCGGCGCCTGGGTCGGCTGGTCGGAGCTGGTGCTGCCGGAACGCCTGCCGGATATCTCCGCCTACCAGGCGTTCGTGAGCGAGGCCGCCGGCGGACCACCGAACCTCGCCGTCCTGAAGGTCGGGATGGTGCAGGCTCCCGCCGCCCCGTCGGCGCTCGTCGCGGGCAAGTCCACCGCCATCGGGGCCGACATCGATTCGACCTACCCGACCGCGACGTGGGTGCTCGTCCGCTACCGCGCCTCGGACGCCGGCGGCGAGGTCTTCGGCGCCGATACCGTCGTATCCGTGGAGCCCGGTCTCAGCACGATCTACCTCCAGCCGTCCCCCACGCCATTCCTTCCCGTGAAGGACGCGACGCTGACGGCCGAGGTCACCCTGGACCCGACGAACCAGCTCGCGGAGAGCCGCGAGTCGGACAATGCCGGGACCTCGGCGGCCCTGCTCGTGGGCGCAAGCAGGACGTTCAAGATCCTGTACGTGCCCGTGGCAGGCGCCTCGTGCCCGAGCGTCGTGAGCCTCGCCGCCGGAGCGCGATCCATGACCCAGGCCGTGCTGCCCATCGCGGATGGCCATCTTGTCCAGGCCATCGATTGCGGGATGGCGCACGACGGCGGAGGGGGCGGTGCCGCAGGGGTGACGGACACGCTGGGCGCCCTCGACAACTTCGCCCGCGCGTTCGGCTACGACGAGGTGATCGGCGTGGTCCCGGCGCTCTGGCTGGACGCGAACTGGGCTCCCGGCACGCTCGGCCTCGCCGCGACGCCCGCCCGCGGTGCGCCACCGGCGCACGGGTTCCTCGTGGAGCAGGGTTCGGCCCCGATGCTCATCGCGCACGAGATCGGCCACACGTTCGGCCAGGCCCACACGGCGGCCGTTCCTGCCCCCGGCTACTGGCCCGCGACGCGCGCCGAGCAGCATGGCGTGGACCTCATGAACCGGTTCGTGGTCTCGAACCCGTGGCTCAGCCGCGACGTGTTCCAGTACCTGTGGCTCCGGCTGCTCGCCACCCCCGGCGACCCGCCCGTCCTCGTCGTGCGCGGGGTCATCCATGCCAACGGCACCGTCGATGCGGGGCCGTGGATCCGCCAGGATGGTCTCCTGGACGCTCCGCTGGACGCCGCGGGCTCGCTGACGCTCGAGTACCGCGACGGCGCGAACGGCACCGGCGCCCTCCTGGGCTCTGCGGGCTTCGATGCGTCCACCGCCGACACGACCTTCGTCTCAGCTGCAGCGGCGGACGCGGCGACGGCACAGCTCGCGGCCGCGGCCGCCGGCGACCGGATGTTCAACGTGCGGGTGCCGGACCTCCTCGCGGGCACGAGCTCGCTGGTCCTGCGCGAGGGCGCCACGGTCCTGCTCACCCGGAACGTGTCGGCGGCCACACCGACGGTTGCGTTCACCGCCCCGCTCGCCGGCGCGACGTACATCGCAGGCCAGTCCATCACCGCGACGATCACGGCTGCCGATGCCGACGCCGGCGACACGCTCACGCACACGTACGCCATCAGCAGCGATGCCGGCGTGACCTGGCGCCCCCTGGCGCTGGACGTGACGGGCGCCTCACTCACCTTCACCGCCGCGGACGACGCGGTGGGCACCGATGTCCGGCTCCGGGTTGTCACGACGGACGGCGTGAACACGGCAACCGCCGACTCCGCGTCCTTCGAGATCACGGCCGGCGCGCCGGCGCCGGACCCGCGGGTGGTCTACGTCCCGACCTTCTATGGGGGTCTGGACCAACCGTACCCGGCGCAGGCGCCTGGATGCGAGACGACGCCGGAGGGCTGCCCCCAGGGCCTGTTCACCATGGACCCGGACGGCAGCAACCGGCGTCCGGTGCGCCTGCCCTCCAGGCGCTATGACGCCGATGGCAACTTCGTCTACCTTGGCTACTCCAGCCCGATCTGGTCGCCGGACGGAACCATGCTCGCGTTCGTCAGGACCGAAAGCACGATGAAGGTCATCGCGGTCGCCGCGCCGGACGGCTCGGGGTCCAGGGTGCTCACGCCCGATCTGACGCCCACCGACCAGGTCAGGGCGCAGAACACCTGCCCCGACTGGTCGCCCGACGGGACGCGTCTCCTGTACATCTCCGTCGAAACCGACGCCACCAACTACAACCACCCCACCGCTCGCCTGTCCCTCCGGACCATCGCCGCCGACGGCACCGACATGCAGACGGTGATCACGCTCGAGGACGCGAACCCGGTCCTCGATGGATTCCACTCCTGCCCGCGCTGGTCGCCCGATGGCCAGACGATCGCCTTCATCACAAGGCCCAAGCACACCCTTGGGGATTCCGAACCGTACCCCGAGTACCACAACCCGAGCCCGTACTCCATCCACCCGAACGGCAGCGGCCTCACCCGCCTCCTGCCGGGCACGTGGTTGATCGGCACCGGCCTGGACTGGTCGCCCGACGGGTCACGCATCCTGTTCTACGCGAATGTCCCGCACCCAGGCGGCCTCTACCCGACCGAGTTCTGGACCATGCGCCCGGACGGCAGCGAGCCGGCGTTCCTCGCGCCATGGCCGCCCCAGAACCCGATGTATCCCTGCTGCAAGTTCACGCCGGACGCCAACCACCTGTACTTCACCGCCGCGCCGGATCCCAACACCGGGTCCGGCTGGAGGGGTTACCAGGACCTGGTCGTGATGGACTTCAACGGCGTCGAGACGGCCCGGATCCACGCACCCGATTCGGCGTGGAACTACACGGAGCCCGACTGGGTCGCACCGCCCGCGGCCGGGCCGCCGGATCCTCGCGTGGCCTACACCCGGACCTACAACAGGGGCGATCCGACGTTGCCGCCCGCATGTGAGTCGACCCCGGCAGGCTGCGCACCCGGCCTGTGGACCATGAACCCCGATGGCACCGCCCAGCGCCAGGTGTTCACCGCGCCGGACGCCGACCCGCTGTGGCCCTCGGCGCTCTACGCGGACCCGACGCTCTCGCCGGACGGCGCGCGGCTCGCCTTCGTGCAGGCCGAAGCTGGATCCCCCTACGGCCGCAAGGTGATCGCGGTCGCGGCCGCGGACGGCTTGGGGCACATCGTGCTCACCCCGGACCCGACGCCGGGCGACCTCGTCAACGCGGAGAACACCTGCCCCGACTGGTCGCCCGACGGGACGCGTCTCCTGTTCGTCTCGGTCGAGACCGACTACAGCGTCCCCAACCACCCCACATCCCGCCACTCCCTGCGGACGATCGCCGCCGACGGGACCGACCTGCAGACCGTGATCACGCTCGAGGACCAGGCCCCGGTCCTGGCCGAATTCCGGGGTTGTCCGCGCTGGTCGCCTGACGGCTTGACGATCGCCTTCGTCAGCCACCTGTGGCGAGTACCGTCCGACCCGACTGATGGGAACAGCCCATACACCATCCACCCGAGCGGCACCGGCCTCACCCGTCTGGTGCCCAGCACGCCCCTCACCGACTATGCCGGCACCGGCAACGACATTGACTGTTCGCCGGACGGGTCACGCATCCTCTTCTCCGCGATTGTCCCGGGCCCAGGCGGTCTCTCTGTGACCGAGTTCTGGACCATGCGCCCGGACGGCAGCGAGCCGGCGTTCCTCGCGCCGTTCCCGACTGTCTGGCCGGGCCCGACCGACTTCCGGTACACGCCGGACGGCAACCACCTGTACTTCACGTCCTACCCGCCCGCCGGTGGAGTGGCCTACCGCGACCTCGTCGTGATGGACTTCAACGGCGTCGAGACGGCCCGGATCCACGCACCCGATTCGG
>JBAXFC010000211.1:0-6410 GCA_037140135.1 Chloroflexota bacterium | reverse complement strand
TCGCCCGGCTGGTCGATCCGGACCTTCTTGAGCATCTGGCGGACGATGATCTCGACGTGCTTGTCGTTGATCGTGACGCCCTGGCTGCGGTACACCCGCTGGACCTCGCGGACGAGGTACCGCTGGACGGCGTCCTTGCCGCGGACGTCGAGGTATTCCTGCGGATTGATCGGGCCGTCCGTGATCGCGTCACCTGCGCGGATCTCCTGGCCATTCTCGACCAGCAGCTTCGCGCTGTGCGGGATCGCGTACTCGCGCTCCACCACGTCTTCGGCACGGATCACGGCCCCATCGTCCTCACGGGCGAGGAAGCCCTTGACCGGTGCGATGACGTCGCCGGCCGTGGCCGAGCGGGCCAGGACCTGGTTGAGCTCGACGAGGTCGCCGGGGGCGGCCAGCAGCTCCGCGCCCTCGGGGAGGGTGATCGGCGTGTCGAACGCCTCGCGGCTGATGACCTTGACCTTGCGGCCGGCCTCGCTGTTGATCACCTCGACGATGCCGTCGATGTGGCTGATCTCGGCCTTGCCCTTGGGGATGCGGGCCTCGAAGAGCTCCTCGACGCGCGGCAGGCCCTGCGTGATGTCCTGGCCGGCGACGCCGCCGGTGTGGAACGTGCGCATGGTCAACTGCGTGCCCGGCTCGCCGATCGATTGGGCCGCGATGATGCCCACCGCCTCGCCGATGCCGATCATCTCGCCGGTGGCGAGGTTGCGGCCGTAGCACTTGCGGCAGACGCCGTAGCGGGCCTCACAGGCGAGCGGCGAGCGGACCAGCACCTCGTCGATGCCGGCCGCGTCGATCGCCTTCGCCAGGTCCTCGGAGATCATCTGGTTGCGGGTGACGACGAGCGGGGCCTCCTGGCCCTTCTTCACCTTCACGCCCGGGTCCACGAGGTCAGTTGCGGCAAGCCGTCCGACGAGGCGGCGCTGGAAGGCGTTCTCCTCATCGGCAGACTCAGCGCGGATGATCCAGCTGCCCTGCCCGGTGCCGCAATCCTCGTCCTTGGTGATCACGTCCTGCGCGACGTCCACGAGACGCCGGGTGAGGTACCCGGAGTCCGCCGTGCGCAGGGCGGTGTCGGCGAGGCCCTTGCGGGCGCCGTGGGTGGAGATGAAGTACTCGAGGACCGTCATGCCCTCGCGGAAGTTGCTCCGCACCGGGACGTCGATGATCCGGCCCGACGGGTCGGCCATCAGGCCTCGCATCGCGCCCAGCTGACCGATGTTGCCCTTGTTGCCTCGGGCGCCGGAGTCGGTCATCATCTTGACGGGGTTGTCGTCGCCGAGGCTCGCCATCATCTGGTCGGAGACCCGCTTGGTGACCTCCTGCCAGAGCTCGACGACCTGCTCGTAGCGCTCGTCCTCGGTGATGAGGCCGCGCTGGAACTGCTTGTCGATCTTGGCGACGTCCTCGTCCGCCTGCTTCATCTGGGCCGGCTTGGAATCCGGGACGACGATGTCCCAGAGGCCGATCGTCATGCCGCCGCGGGTGGCGAACTTGAAGCCGATGTCCTTGATCCCGTCCACGAGGTGGGCGGTCTCGGCCGAGCCGAGCTCGCGGTAGCAGCGGTCCACCAGGGCCTTGAGGTCCACGCGCTTCATCGGCTTGTTGACGAACTGCAGGGGCTCCGGAAGGATCCGGTTGAACAGCACCCGGCCGACCGTCGTGCGGACGACGGCGTCCACGAGCGACCGCGAGGCGGCGTCCCACACGGAGACGACGACGTCGACCTGCTCGTGCAGGGTCAGCAGCTGCCCGGTGTGGGTGACCTGGCGTGCCGGGGCGCCTTCCTCGAGGACGGTCGAGATCCGGCTGGCGGAGGTGAGGCCGCGGGCGCCGAGCTCGTACGCGATGATCGCGTCGTCCGCGGAGGCGAACTGGCGGACGTGGTGGTCCTTGATGACCGGGCCGTCCATGGTGAGGTAGTAGTTGCCCAGGACCATGTCCTGGGTCGGCGCCACCACCGGTGAGCCGTCCGCCGGCGAAAGCAGGTTCGCGGTCGACAGCATCATCGTCCGCGCCTCCTCCTGGGCGGCCGTGGACAGCGGCACGTGGACCGCCATCTGGTCGCCGTCGAAGTCCGCGTTGAACGCGGTGCAGACGAGCGGATGGATCTGGATCGCGGACCCCTCGACGAGGACCGGCATGAACGCCTGGATTCCGAGGCGGTGGAGCGTGGGCGCGCGGTTCAGCAGGACCGGATGGTCCTTGATGACCTCTTCGAGGACGTCCCACACCTCGGGGCGGACACGCTCGACGATCCGCTTCGCGCTCTTGATGTTGTGGGCGAAGCCCTTCTCGACGAGCTGCCGCATGACGAACGGCTTGAACAGCTCGAGCGCCATCTTCTTGGGCAGGCCGCACTGGTGCAGCTTGAGGTTCGGGCCGACGACGATGACCGAGCGGCCGGAGTAGTCGACGCGCTTGCCCAGCAGGTTCTGGCGGAACCGGCCCTGCTTGCCCTTGAGCATGTCCGACAGGCTCTTGAGGCGGTGGTTGCCGGTGCCGGCGATCGCCCGGCCGCGGCGGCCGTTGTCGATCAGGGCGTCGCACGCCTCCTGGAGCATCCGCTTCTCGTTGCGGATGATGATCTCGGGCGCGCCGAGCTCGAGGAGCCGCTTGAGGCGGTTGTTGCGGTTGATCACGCGCCGGTACAGGTCGTTGAGATCCGACGTCGCGAACCGGCCGCCGTCGAGCTGCACCATCGGGCGCAGGTCGGGCGGGATGACCGGCAGCACGGAGAGGATCATCCACTCGGGACGATTGCCCGAGCGGCGGAACGCCTCGATCAGGCGCAGCCGCTTGATGGCCTTCTTGCGGCGCTGGCCGGAGCTGGTCCGGACCTCGGCGTGGAGGGTCCGCGAAAGCTCCTCGAGATCCATCCGGACGATGATGTCGCGGACAGCCTCGGCGCCCATGCCCGCCCAGAAGATGCGGCCGGTGCGGGCACCGGAGCCGTACTTCTCGTCGAGCTGGCGGAACTCCGTCTCGCCGATGGTGAGCATCGACTTGAGCGACTCGATCTCGTCGCGGGTCTTGCGGAGCTCCTCCTTCTGGCCGACGGCCTCCGCCTGGAGCTTCTCGCGCTCCGCACGGAGGGCCTCGTCCATACCGGACTGGAGGTCCTGGACCTTCTGCTCGACCGCGGCGTCACCGCGCTCGACCTCGACGGCGTAGTCGTCCTCGAGCCGCTTGGACTCGGCGGCGGCGATCTTGCCCAGGAGCGCGAGCGCGCCCTTGCTGCCCTTCTCGCCCGCTGCGACGATCACCTCACCGGTGATCTCGAAGGCGATCGTGTCCTCGGTGACCTTGCTGCCCAGCGCGGTCAGCGCTTCCTGGGCCGCCTTGCCCTTCTCGCCGACCTCGTTGGTCCGCTCGTCGAGGTTCGCCTTGATCTCCACCTTGCGGGTGGCCCAGGTGGCACGCAGCTCGTCGCCCTGGCGGCGGATGTCCGCCTTGAGGCCTGCCTCGAGCTCTGCGAGCGCGGCCCCACCGGCGCCACCACGGCCCTCGGCCTGCTCGTCGAGCGCCTTGAGGGCGCGCTGGCGTGCATCCTCGTCCACGTGGGTGACGATGTAGAGCGCGAAATAGAGGATCCGCTCGAGGTTGCGGGGGCTGATGTCGAGCAGGATTCCGAGCCGGCTGGGCGTGCCCTTGAAGTACCAGATGTGCGAGACGGGGCTCGCAAGCTGGATGTGGCCCATGCGCTCACGGCGGACCTTCGAGCGCGTGACCTCGACGCCGCACTTGTCGCAGATGATGCCCTTATACCGGATGCGCTTGTACTTGCCGCAATAGCACTCCCAGTCCCGGGTGGGGCCGAAGATGCGCTCGTCGAAGAGCCCGTCCTTCTCCGGCTTGAGGGTGCGGTAGTTGATCGTCTCAGGCTTTGTCACCTCACCCTTCGACCATTCCCGGATCTGGTCCGGGCTGGCGAGCGAGATGCGGATTGCCGAGAAGTTGTTGACCTCGAGCATCGGTCTCCTCCGCGCCACAGCGGCCAGGTGGCGCGTACGTTGCGTTCAGCGAGGGGGGACCGGGCCGGCCGGACGCCGATCCCCCTCCGTGCGGATGGTGCTGGTGTTAGTCCTCGAACCCGGCGAGGTTGATCCCGCCGAGATCAGGGAGCAGGTACCCGGAAGCGTCGTCCTCGGCCAGCGGGATCTCCTCGTCGTTCTGATCGAGGATCTCCGCATTGAGACCGAGGGAGCGCAGCTCCTTGATGAGGACCTTGAAGGACTCGGGGACCCGCGGCGGCTGGATCTCCTCGCCCTTGACGATGGCTTCGTAGGTCTGGACGCGTCCGAGGACGTCGTCCGACTTGACGGTCAGCAGCTCCTGGAGGATGTTCGCGGCGCCGTACGCCTCGAGCGCCCAGACCTCCATCTCGCCGAACCGCTGGCCGCCGAACTGCGCCTTGCCACCCAGCGGCTGCTGGGTGATCAGGCTGTAGGGGCCGGTGGACCGGGCGTGGATCTTGTCCTCGACCAGGTGGTGCAGCTTGAGCATGTAGATCTGGCCAACGGTGATCTTGCGGTCGAACAGCTCGCCCGTGCGGCCGTCGCGAAGCTCGATCTTGCCGTCTTCCGGCAGATGCTCATACCCGTGCCAGTGGCCCGGATCGACCTTGGCGTCGAACAGCGCCTTGCGGATGTCGTCTTCCGTGGCGCCATCGAAGACCGGCGTGGCGGCCTTGTAGCCCATCGTGCCGAGGGCCCAACCGAGGTGGGTCTCGAGGATCTGGCCGATGTTCATGCGCGACGGAACGCCGAGCGGGTTGAGGACGATGTCCACCGGGGTGCCATCCGGGAGGTACGGCATGTCCTCCATCGGGAGGACCTTGGCGACGACGCCCTTGTTGCCGTGGCGGCCGGCCATCTTGTCGCCGACCGAGATCTTGCGCTTCTGGGCGACCGAGACCCGGACCAGGCGGTTCACGCCGGGCTGCAGGTCGTCGTTCCACTCGCGGCGGAATTCGCGGATCTCCACGACCTTGCCGCGCTCTCCGTGCGGCAGGCGCAGCGAGGAGTCCTTCACCTCGCGGGCCTTCTCGCCGAAGATCGCGCGCAGGAGGCGCTCCTCGGCCGTCAGATCGGTCTCGCCCTTGGGCGTGATCTTGCCGACGAGGATGTCGCCCGGCCGCACCTCTGCACCGATATAGACGATCCCCTCCTCGTCGAGGTCCTTGAGGGCCTCCTCGCCGACGTTGGGGATGTCGCGCGTGATCTCCTCGGCACCGAGCTTGGTGTCGCGGGACTCGATCTCGTGCTTCTCGATGTGGATGCTGGTGAACATGTCGTCGCGGACGAGCCGCTCGGAGAGGACGATGGCGTCCTCGTAGTTGCTGCCTTCCCAGCTCATGAACGCCACGAGGACGTTCCGCCCGAGGGCGAGCTCGCCGCCCTGGGTCGAGGAGCTGTCGGCGATCGGGGCCCCGATCTCCACGCGCTGGCCGACCGTGACGATCGGGCGCTGGTTGATGCAGGTGCCCTGGTTGCTGCGGACGAACTTGAGCAGCTTGTACTCGTCGAGCTCGCCCGAGTCCGTCTCGACCTGGACCCGCTCGGCGGTGACGCTGGTGACGACGCCGGCGTGCCGGGCCACCGGCACCTGCCCTGAGTCCTGGGCGGCGCGGGCCTCCATGCCGGTGCCGACGATCGGGCTCTCGGGCTCGAGGAGCGGCACCGCCTGGCGCTGCATGTTCGAGCCCATCAGGGCGCGGTTGGCATCGTCATGCTCGAGGAACGGGATCAGCGCCGTCGCCACGGAGACGACCTGCTTGGGGCTGACGTCCATGTACTCGATCTGGTCCGGACGCGCCTCCGGGAAGGTGTCCCGGTAGCGGGACGGCACGCGCTCGGCGAGGAAGTGGCCCTCGGCATCGAGGGGCGCGTTCGCCTGGGCGACGACGTGCTGCTCCTCCTCGTCGGCCGGGAGGTAGTCGATGTCGTCGGTCACGACCGGACGCACCGGGAACGCGATCGCCTTCTGGCGGGCGAGCTCCTTGGCCGCGGCCTCGTTGAGCGGGTCGCCCTTCTTGACGATGACCTTGCCGTCCTTGCCGGCGAGGTCGGCGCCCGCCTCGTAGGAGGTCAGGTTGGGATCGTCGTGGGCGACGGTCCGCTTCACCTTGCGGTAGGGCGTCTCGATGAAGCCGTAACTGTTGATCCGCCCGTAGGTGGCGAGCGAGCCGATCAGGCCGATGTTCGGGCCTTCCGGCGTCTCGATGGGGCAGATCCGGCCGTAGTGGCTGTGGTGGACGTCGCGGACGTCGAAACCGGCGCGCTCCCGGGAGAGGCCGCCCGGGCCCAGGGCCGACAGACGGCGCTTGGAGGTGAGCTCGGCCAGCGGGTTCGTCTGGTCCATGAACTGGGAGAGCTGGCTGCCGCCGAAGAACTCCTTCATCGCCG
>JBAXFC010000210.1:0-6414 GCA_037140135.1 Chloroflexota bacterium | reverse complement strand
GCTGGAGCGGATTGCAGGTACAGGGCACCGCTAGTTCCCCGCCTAGCACGGCCCGCAGAGTCTATCGCGGACCGGGTAGCCGCGGGCTCTCCGGGCTGGACGAACCGGGACTGCGTGGCCAGGGTGCACAGGTGCCCGGGAGCGGCGCTCGAACCGGGCCAGCCGGAGGGGCTGGCGGAGAGGGCGGGATTTGAACCCGCGATGGGTTGCCCCATACCGCATTTCCAGTGCGGCGCCCTAGGCCACTAGGCGACCTCTCCACGCGAGAGCATAGCAAGACCCGACGAGTTGCCCCGTCGGGTCCGTGATGAGCACCTGTGGCGGAGAGGGTGGGATTCGAACCCACGCTAGCTCTCGCTAGACCGCTTTTCGAGAGCGGCACCATCAACCACTCGGACACCTCTCCGCCGCGAAGGATAGCAAAGGCGGCAGGTTGCGCCGGCGCGGTCGGAGCGGGAGGCCCCTCCGGGGGGACTAGCGGCGGGAGCGGGCGGCCCGGATGTCGCCGATCAGCTCCTCGGCGTCGGCGCGGCGGATGCCCGACACCACATCGAGCCTCCTGGGCAGGTCCGGGTGCTGGGCGAGCTGGACGACCGTGCCGGCCGCGCCCAGGATCGGGTTGGGTGCCGCGTAGACGAGGGCGGCGACGTCGCACTCGAGCAGGGCGCCGACGCACATGGGGCACGGCTCGAGCGTGGTGAAGATGGTCACATCCGAGAGCCGGTTGGTGCCGAGCTTGCGGGCCGCCTCGCGGACGGCGGTGATGACCGCATGGGCCGTGGGATCCGCGCCCTCACCGATGCGGTGCGAGGCCCGGGCGACCATCGCCTCGTTCATCACCGCGACCGCGCCGACCACGGAGCCCTTTCCGTCGGAGGCCTGGCGCGCCTCCGCAAGCGCCTCGCCCATGAACAGCTCGTAGTTCATGCAAACGATCATAGCGACCCGTCCAACGATCATTGCGACCCGTCGTCGCGCTAGGATGGGGGCATCGACCCCGGTCGCGCCTGCGGTGCCCCGTGCACGCTGGCCGGCTTCCGTCGGAGGAGGCGTGCCCCCGGCGATCACGATCACCGCCCGGCTTCCGGCCGGGCCCGAACGGAGCCCTGCGCATGGCTGCACCTCGACGAATCGGAATCCTGACCGGCGGCGGCGACGTGCCCGGCCTCAACGCGGTCATCAAGAGCGTCGTCTACCGGGCGACCGACCTCGGCTACGAGGTCATCGGCATCCGCCGTGGCTGGGAGGGCCTGACCCACCAGCGACGAACCGCCGAGCTCGATCCCGAGTACGTCCGCGTCCTCGACCGGATCAACACCAGGGCCATCGACCGGACCGGCGGCACGATCCTCCACTCGTCACGGACGAACCCGCGCAAGATGCGGACGAAGTCGCTGCCGTCCTGGGTGGATCCCAAGACCATCTCGGACAAGGAGACGTCCGAGGGCGTCTACGACCTGACGGACCACGTGCTCGAGACGATCGAGCATCTCGGGCTGAGCAACCTCGTCACCATCGGCGGCGACGACACGCTCTCGTTCTCCTCGGTGCTCTACGAGCGCGGCCTGCCGCTCGTGGCGATCCCCAAGACGATGGACAACGACGTCAACGGGACCGAGTACTGCATCGGCTTCTCGTCAGCCATCACCCGGGCCAAGGAGGTCCTCAACCGGCAGCGGACGACCCTGGGCTCGCACGAGCGCATCGGCGTCTTCCGCATCTTCGGCCGCGACGCCGGCTTCACGGCGCTGTACACGGCGTACGTGACCAGCACACGCTGCGTGATCCCGGAGTTCCCGTACGACATCAAGGCGCTCGCGGAGGTGCTCAAGGAGGACCACCGCAACAACCCGTCCCGGTACGCCATCGCCATCACGGCCGAGGGTGCGATCTGGGAGGGCGGCGAGATGGCCGAGACCGGCGAGGCCGATGCGTTCGGCCACCGCCACAAGGTCAACGTGGGCGAGGTCCTGGCCTCGGAGCTCAAGACCCTGACCGGGATCGAGGCGGTCGCGTCCGACCTGACCTACGACCTGCGCTCGGGTGAGCCGGACATGCTCGACTCGATGGTCGCCTCCACCTTCGCAAACGTCGCCATGGACCTCATCCGCGACGGCATCGGCGGGCGCATGGTGGCGATCCGCGACGGCAAGTACAGCCACGTCTCCCTCGCCGAGACCGGCAAGCCGCCGCGTCGCGTCCAGCTCGCGGCCTACGACGTGGACCGCTTCCGCCCGAAGTACTCGGACCGCCTCGGCGATCCGCTCCTGCTCACCCCGTCGCTGGGCCTGCCGCAGGACTAGGCACCGGGCCGGTCACCGGGATCTCCAACGGGCCGCCCTCGGGCGGCCCGTCCTCGTGTCCCCTACCCCTCCATGCCGGAGAGGGAGCGGATGACGCGGGCGAGGTTCGACATGTCCTCGTCACCGTAGCCCCGCGCGACGAGGCCGGCCTCGAACTGGGCGGCCAGGCCGGCGATCGGGAGGGCCGTGCCCGTCTCGCGGCCGAGCTCGAGCGCGATGCCCAGGTCCTTGAGGTGGAGCGAGGTCCGGAACCCGAGCGGGTAGTCGTTGTTGATCATCTTGGCGCTGCGGTTGGCCAGGATCCACGATCCGGCCACGCCGCCGCCGAGGGCCGACACGACCGCGGTCGGGTCGAGGCCGGCCTTCATCGACAGCACCATCCCCTCCGCGACCGCGAGGTAGACACCCGCGATCACGACCTGGTTGACGGCCTTGACCGCCTGGCCGGCGCCGGCCGGCCCGAAGTGGGTGATGGTCGTGCCCATCGCTGCGAGCACCGGGCGGGCACGCTCGACGTCCGCCTCGTCGCCGCCGACGAAGATGGTGAGCGTGGCCTTCCGGGCACCCTCCGAGCCACCGGAGACCGGGGCGTCCACGAAGCCGATCCCCTGCTCGCGCAGCCGCGCCGCGAACGCGGCCGTCGCCCCGGGCGCGATGGTGGAGCAGTCGATGACGAGGCTGCCGGCCGCGAGGCCCGATGCGAGTCCATCGGAGCCGAACAGGACCGCCTCCACGTCCGGCGTGTCGGAGACGCAGACGAGCGCGACGGTCGCCTCACGCGCCGCCTGTGCAGGCGTTGCCGCCTCGGTTGCGCCGAGCGCGAGCACATCGCCCGCCCGTCCCGGCGTCCGGTTCCAGACGGTGACCTCGAACCCGGCCTTCCGGAGGTTGCCGGCCATGGCAGCCCCCATCGTGCCCATGCCGGCGAACGCGATTCGCTCCACGCAGACCTCCTCAAGATGGACCACGAGAGTACCGCGCCATGCGCCGGGCACGTACCATCCCTGGCATGGACGTGCTCGGGATGGAACGACGGCGGCTCGGGACCTGGCTCCTGGTCTTCGGCCTGGTGGGCGTGGTGCTGGCGGGGCTCATCGCTGCCGTGCTGGTCGGAGGAGCGGTGGCAGCCCGGGGGCTCGACGAGCGACTGGCGGCGGACCAGTCGCGGATCGCAGCATCCCTGACCCGCCTGACGGTGACGATGGAGTCCCTCGCCCTGACGACAGAGCACGCAGGGGCGACGCTGGGCACGACGCGCGACACCCTTGCCGATGCGCAGACCCTGCTCGGTGACGTGGCCTCGACGGCCGTGTCGCTCTCGAGCGCGCTGGACATCACGATCCTGGGCAACCGCCCGTTCTCCGGCGCCGCCGAGCAGTTGCAGGCCCTGGGGAGGACGGTGGAGACGTTCCAGGCCGATGCCGGTCTGCTGGCCGCCAACCTCGACCAGAACGTCAACGACTCGGCGGCGATGACCGAGCAGATCCGCCTGATGAAGACCCAGGTGAACGAGCTCGCGTCCCAGGTCGCGGGGTTCGACCGGATCGACCAGGTCGTCAACCTGCTGATCGGCGGGATCGTGGTCGCCGGGCTCCTGACGGCGTGGGTCGCCATCGGGGCCGCGTTCTGCGCGTGGATCGGCTGGCGGCTGCGCCGGCCGCTCGCGGCGCCGGTGCCGGCGGACGCACCGGCCGCCGACGAGGCCTCGGCCGGCTGACCGGCCGACTAGTCCCTGCCGGTTGCGGGGGCCTCGAGCGTCGCCGCGGTCACGGTCTCGCCCGCGAGGGCCGGCATGATCACTTCCTCGACCAGCCGCCGGGTGGCGTTGCCGTCCGCGACGTCGAACGAGGCGCGGGCGAAGGCTCGCACGCGTTCGAGATCGAAGACCCCGTCACGGATGACCGCGGCGAGGGCGGAGGTCGTCTCGACGATGAGCCCGGGAGCCTCGGCGCGGAAGTCGAAGTAGAAGCCGCGCTCGAGTTCGTAGGCCTGCTCGTCGGGGGCGAGGAACAGGATCGGGCGCCCCAGCAGGGCGAACTCGTAGATGACGCTCGAGTAGTCCGTCACGAGGATGTCCGAGATGAGCATGAGCTCGTTGACGTCCGGGTAGGCGGAGGCCTCGATCGCGAAGCCTTCCAGGCCCTGCGGGATCATGGGACGCTCGCGGACGAACGGGTGCCGGCGGAGGAGGACGGCGTAGCCGTCGCCGAGGACACGGTGCAGCTCCTCGAGATCGAGCAGGTCCTCGTACCGGGCCCGGCCGATCGTCTCGCCGCGGAACGTCGGTGCGTAGAGCACGACGGTGCGGCCCTCGAGGCCCGGGAAGGCTGCCCGTGCCCGTGCCTCGCCCGCAGCCTTGCGCGCGGGGTCCACGAGAATGTCCGCGCGCGGGAAGCCGATCCGCGACGTGAACAGCCCGGGCGGCTGGTCGAATGCCTCCGCGTAGTGGCGGGCGACCGACATCGAGGAGACCAGCGCGAGGCTGTAGTTGGAGTGGAGCCGGACGTGACGGATCATGTCCAGGTCCGCCCCGAACCGCTTCGCCACGACGCTGTAGCCGAACATCTTGAAGGCTCCCGCGGCGTGCCAGACCTGGATCCGCATCGTGCCCGGCCGCGGTCGGACGACGTACATCGGGAAGTAGTAGTCGTCCACCACCACGACCCGCGCGGTCGCCAGGTGGTACCCGCTCCTGACCGCGCCCAGGAGCGGTGCGAACCGCCCGAGGAACCGGGCCGGGCGGTACATCGAGACGGTCACGACCTCGAGGTCGGGGTGCCGCCGCCGCAGCTCCTCGCCGATGATCGCGAGGTTGCCGGTGGGGCGAGGCGCGTGCGACACCGCGAGCACGACCCGGCGGCGGAGCGGCAGGCGACGACCGATCGCGAAGCCCAGGCGCGCCAGGAGCGTGCGGGCGACGCGGCGGCGTCTCACCGGAAGGCGGTGGTCGGGCATGGCGCCAATCATAGGCGGGCGGGGCGCGCCCGCCGGGGCTACCCTGTCCGGAACGCAGTCACGACCGGTCCAGGAGGAGCATCGCGCCCGCATGAGGATCCACGCCATCGTGCTCGCCGGCGGCGACGGCAACCGCTTCGGCGGTGAGCAGCCGAAGCAGTTCGTGCGGCTGGCCGGGGATCCGATCCTGCTGCGCACGCTGCGCCGCTTCGGCGCCGCACACATCGACCAGGTCGTGGTGGTCTCCCATCCGGCCTGGATCGAGGAGACCCGCACCCTCGTCGAGGCAGCCGATCTGCCGATGGACACGCGCGTGGTCGCCGGCGGCACCACGCGCAACGAGAGCACCCGCAACGGGCTCGCGGCCCTCGGAGCCGGGCCGGATGACGTGGTCCTGGTCCACGACGCCGTGCGGCCGCTGCTCCCGCTCGAGGTGATCCAGCGGTCCGTGGAGCCGATCATCTCGGGCAGGGCGGACGCCACCGACACGGTGATCCCGAGCGCGGACACCCTGGTGATCGTCGATGGTGAGGACGTGGTCGAGATCCCCGATCGCAGCCGGTACCGCCGTGGACAGACGCCGCAGGGCTTCCGCGTCGCGATCCTCACGCAGGCGTACGCGGCGGCGGAGCGCGCAGGGGACCTGAGCGCGACGGACGACTGCAGCCTGGTGCTCCGGTACGTGCCCGGCGTCAGGATGCTGGGCGTGGCCGGTGACGAGATCAACCTCAAGATCACGACCCGGATCGACATGGTGATGGCGGACCGGATGCTCCAGATGAGCGTTCTCGTCCCCGGCGCCGAACCGCATCCCACCTCATCGCTCACCGGCGCGCGGCTCTACGTGATCGGCGGCACCCGGGGGATCGGCGAGGCGATCGCTGCCCAGGCCCGGCTGCTGGGCGCCCATGCCGAGGTGGACGGCCGCTCGACGGGCCTCGACGTCCGGGACCCGGCCGCCGTCGCGGACCGGATGGCGGCGGCCGCCGCCCGACTCGGCGGCCTGGACCATGTCGTGTGCACGGCCGGTCTGCTCCTGATGGGAGACCTCGCCTCGATGGACCCGGCCGCGATCGCCGAGGTCGTGGACGTCAACCTGACGGGCAGCCTCAACGTCGCCCGGGCCTCGCACCCGTTCCTCGCCGTGAGCCGGGGC
>JBAXFC010000209.1:0-6441 GCA_037140135.1 Chloroflexota bacterium | reverse complement strand
GCGCCTGAGCAGCCGGCCGGGACCGGGGATGTCGCCGAGGCGGCGCTCGAGGTCCTCGACGTGGAGCTCGACGACCCGGAGTTCTGAGCGCGGCAGGGCGCGGCAGGGCGCGGCGCCGGCCGCGAGCCCGTGGTCGCGTGGCACTGCGCCGGTCGCGAGTCTGTGGTCGCGTGGCACTGCGCCGGTAGCGAGCCCGTGGTCGCGTGGCACTGCGCCGGTAGCGAGCCCGTGGTCGCGTGGTACTGCGCCGGTAGCGAGCCCGTGGTCGCGTGGCACTGCGCCGGTCGCGAGCCCGTGGTCGCGTGGCGAGCGTACGGGCACCCCGCCATGCACTTCTGCTCGCCCGTAGAGCCGGAATGCGCCATCTCACCGCGAGAAGCTGCGATCCCGGCCATGTGGCGAGCGGTTTGACCCCGCCGGGCGCCCGTAGGCTCGCGTGGCGAGCAGCGCCCAGCCCTGGCGTCGGCGCGGCGCCGGCCGCGAGCCTGTGGCCGCGTGGCGCGCGGCGTGGGGCCGCTGCAAGGTTTGCGACCATCGGGGGTCGAGCCCAGCGCGTGCAGGGGAGCGTGGGCTTGCCCTGGTCCGCTGGGCGCCAGGTCCTGGACAGGATGTCCGGTCAGCGCCCTGGCGTGTGGGGGGCGCGTCAGCCCTCGGAAGCGCGCGCCTGCCAGCGGTCCTGGTGGACGAGCTCGTCGAGCACCCGGCGCCCGCCGGCGAGGTTCGGCGCGGTGAGCTTCGACGGATCGGCCGGGAACCCGAACGAGAGGATGAACTCGCAGTGCATCGTCTCCGGGTACCCCAGGATCTCGCGCGCCCGGTCGTGCTCGTAGACAGTGGCCGGGCAGGAGCCGATTCCCATCTCCCAGGCGACCAGCATCATCTGCGCCGCCGCCCCGCCGAGATCCCATGTCAGCGAGAGCGAGGCTCCCGGGGCGTTGGGATCGGGTGTCACGAGCGCGACGGCAGCCGCGGCGCCGGCGATGTGGCCGCACCACGGGCCGAGCTTCGAGAGCTCTGCCAGCCGGTCCCGGTCGTCCACCACGATGAACGCCCAGCGCTGCTGGTTCTTGGCGCTGTGGGCGCGGGCGCCTGCGCGCAGGATCAGCTCGAGCGAGGCCTGGTGGATGGGCTTCTCCGCGAACTCGCGGATGGCTCGCTTGTCGTGGACGGCATCCCATGCGGTCATCGGGCGGGTACTCCTCGGCTGGCGTTCGGATCGCCGGCCACGGCGACGGTGGCGACGGCGTCGATTGCGTCGTCGGATGGGCGGGCCGCGCCGGGACGGACGAGGCGGAGGATGGATCGGAAGCCGCCGGGCTCCTCGTCGATGGAGCCAAGGCGCTCGGGGACCTGGGGTCGGACGGCGCTGACGGCCTCGGCCGCCGCGGCGGCAGCATCAGGCGTGAGCGGACCGCCGAGCGCCGTGGCGAGGAAGCGCGCGACGGCGGCCCGGAACACCGGCAGCTCGTAGAGCCAGGAGTGGCGGCCGCCGTCGATGGCCAGCGTGCCGGTGACGGCATCGGGCAGGGCGGCCCGCCGGGCGGCGGCGAGGATGGCCAGGTCGCCGAACGGGACGATGGCGTCCTCGGTGCCGTGGACCAGGAGGACGGGCCCGCCGATCTCCTGGACCGAGCGGCCGGCGCTCACGGAGGCGACCGTGTGGCCGCGCGGGTGCAGGACGACGCGCGTCGTCAGCCAGGCGAGTGGCCAGGCGATCGGGGAGGGGATCGGCAGGTTGACGAGCCGGAACGTCTGGCGGGTCATCCGCACCGGGCCTGCGGGGGCGGCGATGGCGACGACGGCCCCGACGGACGGCTCGGCGGCGGCGGCCACCAGCGAGCCTGCGGCGCCCATCGAGTGGCCGAGGAGGGCCACGGAGGTGACCTCGGGGCGGGCGGCCAGCACGCGCACGGCGGCGCGCGCATCGGCCGCAAATTACCCGGCCGACACCGGGAGCGTCTCGGGCGGGTTGGCGCCGTGGCCCCGGACGTCGAACGTGAGCACGTGGAACCCCGCGGCGTGGAGGAACTGCGCGTGGGGCAGCGTCTGGTCGCGCGCCGACTCCCAGCCGTGGACGAGCACCACGCCCGGTGCCGGGTCCTGCCCGGCCGGCATGAACCACGCGGGCAGCGCGGCGCCATGCGCGCGGGGGATCGCGATCTCCTCCCAGGCCAGCCCGACCGCTTCCGGGGAGACCGCCGGCGGGTTCCTGCGCGGGAACGCGGCCCGCGCCCGGTAGACGAGGGCGAAGCGGAACGCCATCGCGACCGGCACGGCGGCTGCGGCTGCGGCGATGCCCGCCCATCGGGCGGTGTGGCTGGAGGTCATGCCCGTATCGCACTCCGGGTGGCGGCGGCTGTCAAGCGGTGCCCTCGTCCGCGGGCCTCCCGCCGTGATGTCGCCGGGACCGCCATAGGCGACGCTTCACCCAGCGGCCACGTGGTCGTTTGACGGATCGGGCCACTGGGTCGAAGGTTACGGCTCAGGTCGCAGGCGCCGGGCACCCTATTCCGTGAGTCCGAAGCGCGCGATGGATCGGATTCCCCTTGTCCCGCACCAGCTTCTCGCCGTCCGAGGCGACCATCGTCGTGTCCAGCGACGGCTATTTCGACGTCTACCCCGCCGGACTGCCGAGGACGGGCCGGCCCGCGTATCGCGGCGGCATCGCCGAGCTCGGCGCCGGCATCCGCGGCGCGGACGACCGGCTCGCGATGCGTCCGTCGTCAGCGGCGCTCGCCGTCGCCGTCACGACGTGGTCCAGCGTCTACGGCGCTGCCGCGGTCCGCGGCGAGATGGGCAAGGGACGAGACGGCAAGGACGCCGCCTGAGCACCCCCAGGCAGCGATCGGCGGGCGGCTCCGGGCATCGCGGCGCGCTCCTGCGCACCGACCCCCGGATCGCCGGCTGATCCGCGCCCGGACGGCCTGCACCGCCTGCACCGCCGGCACTGGTGGCTGCGCACGGGGACCGGCATCGCCTGCCCTGACCCCGCTGATCCGCTCCGGAGTCCGGTCCACCTCGTGCCGGCCCTGGGCGACGCGAGCCAGGGTCCCGGCGCCAGGCCGCAGGTCGCGGCAATCGCAACCTTCGCGGCGCCGATCCGCCGGCGTCGATGTGCTATGAACTCCTCCTCGACCCCGTGCCCGGCCGAGCATCGCCAGGAGACAGACCGTGCCCAGCCTGCCGACCGCCGCCTCCCTCGCCCGACCCCTCGTCGCAGACGGG
Source organism: Chloroflexota bacterium (assembly GCA_037140135.1). GTDB lineage: Bacteria > Chloroflexota > Limnocylindria > Limnocylindrales > CSP1-4 > CAIXZV01. The sequence goes on along the minus strand of JBAXFC010000209.1, from coordinate 3,216 downwards.
GCCATGGGGACGATGCTGTTCGCGACCGGCCTGCCGACCGGCCTGCCGCCCGAGGCCTGGCTCCTCGAGCCTGATGGTGCAGCGGCGATCGCAGCGGTCCACCGCGCCCACGTCGGGGGTGGGGCGCAGCTGGTGCTGACGTCCACGTTCGGGGCCAACCGGCTCCGGCTGGTGGGGTCCGAGGTTGAAGGCAGGACCGAGGAGGTCTGCCGCGCCGCCGTGTCAGCCGCGCGCGCAGGCGGCGACGCCGACACGATCATCGCCGCGTCCATGGGCCCGACCGGCGGCCTGCTGGTCCCGTACGGCCTGCTCGATGCGGGTGAGGTCCGGGCGGCGTACGCGGAGCAGGCATCGATCATGGCCGGCCTGGGCGTGGACGTGCTCTGGGTCGAGACGATGATGGACCTCAACGAGGCGCTCGCGGCGCTCGACGGCGCCCGCGAGGGTGCGCCCGGCCTGCCGGTGATCACGACGATGACGTTCATGGCCAACGCCCGGACGATGTTCGGGGACCGGGCGGAGGCCGTCGCGGCGGCGCTCGTCGAGCACGGGGCGGCCGGCATCGGCGCCAACTGCGGCGACGGGTTCGGGCCGGTGGAGTCCGTGATCCCGGCGCTGGCGAAGGCGGCGCCCGGGCTGCACATCGTGGCCAAGGCGAACGCCGGGATCCCCGTGGCCGACGCCGAGGGCAACACGGTGTATCCGGCCGGAGCGGACGAGGCGGCGACGTACGCGCAACGCGTGATGGACGCGGGCGCCACGATCATCGGCGGCTGCTGCGGCACGACGCCTGCGCACATCGCCGCGATCGCCGGGGTTGTCGCCGGACGCTGACGGGTCCACCCGCGGGACGCGGACGGGTCGCCCCCCGGGTGCTCCCGGGTGTTCGCGGGCACCATCCCTCCACGTCGTCCCCGACCACGACCGGGCGCCCCGTTCGGGTCCCCTGACGGGTCCTTGTCCGAAGCCATCGCGCGACCGACGCTCCAAGTGTCGATACCTCGATCAGAGGCGTACCCACCACCCCGGTGGACTGGAGCCCGGCGATGAGCAGGCAGAATCGCGCATCCACGCTGGCGGCCTGGGAGGCCCTCGGAACCACCGCGGACCCCGGCTGGATCAACACCGTCATGCGCGCCTGCTACACCGATGACGTGATTCGAGCCCTGGTGATGGTCCCGCCCGCCTTTCGGGAGCACCTGTTCACCGGCGTCAGCGATCGTGGTCGCGAGCTTGCGATGGATGGCCTGGCGATGACCCTCATGCTCGGCATCGCCCCTGCCGACATCGAGGCCGCACGGATCACGATCGGCACGACAGCCCTGCGCCTGTCGCGGGAGGCCGCATCCCACCGCGGTGCCGAGGCCTGATCTCCGGCGGTCCGCTGCGGACTGCGTTGGATAGACTGGGATCGTGCCCTCCAAAGACCCGTACCTCGTTCTCGGCGTCGAGCCCGACGCCTCGCCCGAGGAGATCAAGACCGCGTGGCGGACCCTCGCCCGCCGTCACCATCCCGATCTGATCGGCGATGACCCCGAGGTCGCCCGGCGTGCGACGCGGCGCATGGCCGAGATCAACGCCGCCTATGCCAGCCTGACCCGGGCAGGCCGCACGATCGAGGGTCACCGGCGGCGGGCGACGGACGGCGAGCCGGAGCCCGCGCCCAAGCCCGCGCCGAAGCGGAGTGGCGGCCCGCCGCCCGCACCGGTGACCCGTCCGGTGACCGGGCGCGTGGACACCAGCCAGACCTTCCAGGCGCGCAACCAGACGACGACGCCCCCCGGGGTCCGCCTGCCACTCACGGGGCGGCCGCCCCAGCAGATCAACCACTCGCGGCGCGAGCTCCGCGCGTCGCAGCCGTCGAGCCCCGCCGAACGTGGCTGGATCCGCGGCCACGTGCACCGGGTGCCCCCGAGCCTGGGCGAGGCGCTCGAGATCGAGGTCGGCTTCGGCAAGTTCCACGGCCACACCCTGGGCCAGATCGCCGACTTCGAGCCGTCGTACATCGACTGGGTCGCCTCCACGGTGACGCGCGATCCGGATCTCGCCGCCGCCGCCCGGGTCATCGCGGAAGAGCTGGACCGCCGGGGGGTGCACCGTCCCAACCGGCCGCCGCGGCAGGGCTGGCAGGCCAACCCGTTCCGCTGACCGCAATCCGTCGGCGCGCCTGATCCCTTGACCGGCCCCTTGACCAGCCCCTTGATCGGCCCCGTGTCACGGTCCCCGGTCACGGCCCCGGGTCGCAGGCTGGAACCCGGGCCGGAAACATGTCGCGCCCCCGGGTTCTTCCGGGGGCGCGAGTGCGCGTCGGATCAGTCCAACCGCCCGACAGCGTCCAGGCCCGAGGCCGTGGTGCCCAGTTACTCGGCTCGTGGACGGGGCTCGGTGCCCCCGTGCCGTCGAGCGTCCCCGACGGCCGGGTCGTCCGGCCTTTCGTCCCGTGGCCGACGCCCCAGGTGGTTCCCGGTTCGTTGTGGGTCGGCGCGTTTCGAACGCGGCTTCACCGTACGCGACGGGCTGCCTCAATCTCAATGGGTCGCGGGTACCGCGGGGCAGGGCGAAGGTCCGGAGCGCGGCTGCACCACCGGGACCATCGACCCATCGCGCGTCCGGCTCCTCGCCAATGTGCGATGCGCAGGGGCGGCCCGGCCGCCCGAAGTGGCTGAGCAGCATGCTCGCGGCGCCGGAGGTACCCTCTGGCCGATGTTCCCGAGCATTCCCCGCCGTCTCCCGTCCCGCATCGCCGCGTGCGCGGCGCTCCTGGCGATCACCGGCCTCCTCGCCGCCTGCGGCGGCTCGACCGCCGGCGCCAGCTTCGATCCCGCCTCCCCCTGCACCGAGGACGTCCAGCAGGCGGGTGCGTATCCGGCACTCGAGGCGCTCCTGCCTGCAGCCCTCGACGGCAAGGCTTACACGACGCTCGACTCTGGCCGGACCTGCAGCTCGGGTGCTCTCGGCTCGCTCGGCGCGCGCGGCATCAAGGAGCTGCGCTTCGCGGGCGCCACGTGGCGGGTCTCGGACAGCATCGGCATGACGGTGGCGGTGTTCGAGGCAGCGACGCTGGACCCGGCGCTCATCGTGGACTTCTACCGCTCGGGCGCCAGGCAGGCCGGCAAGACGGCCGAGTCGTCGATCACCGACTCCACCGTCGGCAGCGCGAAGGCCGTCCGTGCGCGTGGGCCATGCGACGACCGTGAGCGTGATGCCGTCCGGGTC
>JBAXFC010000208.1:0-6445 GCA_037140135.1 Chloroflexota bacterium | reverse complement strand
GGTTCCCCGGGCTCTGCCGCGGTGATCGCTGTTGGTCCCGAAGGAGGATGGTCGGCCACGGAGCGTGAATTCCCGGGGCCCGTCGTCAGCCTCGGTGACACGGTGCTGCGGGCCGAGACCGCTGCGATCTTGGCCGGGGTACTGCTCGTCGATCGGCGCCGCCACGGGGTGCGGATCGCCATACCCCTGCTCATCGGCGCAGGACGTGGTCGCGACCGGGCCGATCTTGTACCGGTAGTGGGTCACGCCCGTGCCGCCGACCACGGTCGCCCAGGTCGACTGCGGGGCATGCCCCCTGGGGATGGCAGGTGAAGCCCCGGGGTTGATCGCCAGCGGCGCACCGTCGATCGTCGCCCCGGTTCCCGGGTCGAGCGGGCACGCGCCGCCGAGGGCGAACGTGCCGCCTGCGCCGAAGCAGCGTTCGATCCCGGCCACCGGCTGCGCGTACGAGGTGTCCGGCATGGCACTCTCGCCGTCCGACGTCACCTCGCACGGCCGTCCCAGCCAGCACTCGGCCCCCTGCTCGCCCTTGTAGGTTGTCGTGTTGACGAGGCCCAGCAGGAGCCCGGTCTGGCTGTCGAGCACCGCGGAACCCGAGTTGCCAGGCAGGACCTCGGGGCAGTCGTTGCGCAGGGCACCGGTCCAGAGCCATGCTCGCTCGTTGAGCAGGACGGCCTCCGTGTCGAGGCTGCAGGTGCCCAGGCGCAGGTAGCGCTCAGCCTCCGGGATCTCCGACGACGGCATGCCCACCGGCACCCCGAGCATGACCACGTCACGCGAGGCGCCGCCCAGGTCGATGAGCGAGGCGGGGTGCCAGCCCTTGAGCCCGAAGCCGCGCAGCTCGTCGTTGGTCGCGGCGAGCTCGAGCAGCGCGAGGTCCGTGCCGCGCATGGTCGCCCAGGCGATGCGGCCCACCTTCACCTCGCGGTGGTCGGTGACGTCCACGAACCAGTTGAAGGTCACGCGCATCGCGTCGGCCGGCTGGTCCACGATGAACTCGTTGGACCCGTTGATCCCGACGCAGTGGCCGCTCGTGAGGGCGTAGGCGGGCGCGGTACCCGGGGCCCCGGTGTCCAGCAGCACGGCCGTGCAGGAGGCGGGCCCGTCGAACCTGCCGATCGACCCGTAGCGGTCGAAGCCGCCGTCCGCGTCCTTGAGCAGCACCTGCGTGAGCGAGGCGTCCTCGCCCGGCACCGGCAGCTGCTCGACCGGCAGCGGGCTCGGGGTGACCGCCGGCGAGGCGGTCGGGGCAGGTGTGGGGCTGGCGGAAGGTGCGGCATCCCCGCAGGCGGCGAGGAGCACCGCGAGCACGAGGAGCGCGGCGCCGGGACGGCCGCGGATCAGGCGGGGCATGGAGACCTCGGGGTCGAACGATCGGGCGCCGGCCCGACATGGCGCCGGACGCCGGACCAATGATGCCGCCTCGGGCCGTGGGGCATCGATCAGCGCTCGACCAGCGTGCGGAACAGGTGCTCCAGGGTCGACGCCGGATCCGCCGTCAGGCCGGTGTGGACGGGTGACGGGGCGATGATCGTGGACGACGGCGAGACGAGCCAGTGGAACCGCTCCGGCGCGGAGAGCGCGGCGATCGGCCCCGCGCCCGGGTCGCCGGCGGCGATCGCAGCGATGGCGTCGAGGTGGGCGCGCACGATCTCCGGGTCGCAATCCGGAGACATCGCCACCAGCAGGCCCTCGTCGAGCCGGGTGCGGGCGCCGAGGTAGCGGCGGACGCGGCACATCAGCACGATGCCCGCGTTGAACGCCTCGCCGCGCTCCACGCGCGGGATCACCCGCACGATCGCGTACTCGAACGGGCTGCGCAGGATCGCGGCGTCCTCGCCGGGCTTCGGCTCAGGCTCGGGCACGTTCGGCCTCCTCCACGAAGGCGCGCGGCGACTCCAGCCGCGTCACGAGGTAGTCCACGTACGCCCGGCGGTGGGCATCGGGGTCCGGCAGCCCCGGCTCGGGCCGCAGCCAGTCGTCGGGCAGGTCGTTCACCAGGCGCTCGAGCACATCAGGCGTGACGAGCGGCGCCAGGCGTGCATCCGCCTCGACGATCGAGGAGGCGAACGGCAGGAGCACGTGGTCCCGGATCTGGCTGAAGGGCCGGCGGGCGTGCTCGCCCGGGTCCTTCCACGAGTGATGGATGTAGAGGGCGGACCCGTGGTCGATCAGGGCCAGCCGCCGGTGCCAGACGAGCAGGTTCGGATTGCGCGGCGTGCGGTCCACGTTGGTCGTGAACGCGTCCAGCCAGACGACGCCGGCCGCGATCTCCGGGTCGGGGCGCGGGCCCACGGCGGGCGCGAAGGTCAACGCGCCCGGCAGGAAGTCGAGGCCCATGTTGATGCCGGCGGATCGCTCCAGGAGACCCTGGATCTCGCCGTCGGGCTCGGCCTTGGCGAGGGCGGCGTCCAGCTCCACGAGGACGAGATCGGGGATGGGCAGGCCCAGGTGCCGGGCCAGCTCGCCCGCGACCACCTCGGCGACGAGCGCCTTGCGGCCATGTCCTGCGCCGAGGAGCTTGACCACGTAGAGCCCGTCGTCATCGGCCTCCACGAGCGCGGGAACCGACCCGCCCTCCCGCAGGGGCGTGACGTAGCGCGTGGCCGTGACCGTGCGCAGCATCAGCCCCCGTCAGCCTCGAGGAGGGCGCGGAGGCGGGCCAGGGATGCGGGCAGCTCGGCGTCGATCCGGCGCGCGGCCTCGGTCGCGATGAAGCCCAGGAACGCCGGCGTGACGATGTCGATCTCGAGCTCGGCGGTCGTGGCGGACGGTCCGGTTGCGGTCAGCACGGTGCGCACGCCCACGGTGAGCGGGCCACCGCTGCCCTCGATCCGCAGCAGCGTCGGGGCGACGAGCTCCCGGACCGTGCCGGTGATCTCGGCATTGCCGGTGGCAGGGCTCAGGCGCAGCAGCACGCGGCTGCCGATGACGAGCTCCGGGTCCAGCAGCTCGGCGTGGACGACCTCCGGCATCCAGCGCGGCAGGTCGGCGATCCGCGTGGCGGTCGCGAAGACGTGGTCGATCGGGTGGGGGACCTCGACAGAGGCGGAGACACGGGCCATGCGCCCATCGTAGGCGGTTCGGGCCACAAGCGGTCGGGCACCGGCGCTCGCGCACCGGCGCCCACGGCGCTGCTACGGCTTGGGCGCCGGCTTGCGCCGGTTGTGGGTCCGACGCACCCGGCCGCCGGTGAGGAAGGTCCGCGTCGTCTTCGCGAGCAGGTCGAGGCCCGCCTCCACGCGCCCGTTGACGGAGTTCGGGGGATAGATCCCGTCCTCGTCCCGCTCGCCCGCCGGCAGCCCCGTCAGCAACTCCAGCGCCTCGTCCACCCTGGTCACGGCCCAGACGTGGAAACGGCCCTCGGCCGCCGCCGCCACGACGTCCTCGCGGAGCATCAGGTGCGGGACGTTGGAGGCCGGGATGATCACGCCCCCGCTGCCGTCGAGCCCGCGCGACACGCAGACGTCGAAGAACCCTTCGATCTTCTCGTTGACGCCTCCGATCGCCTGGACCTCACCCTGCTGGTTGAGCGAGCCGGTCATCGCCACGGCCTGCCGGAGCGGCACCTCGGCGATCGCGGAGAGCAGCGCACACGTCTCGGCCATCGTCGCGCTGTCGCCCTCGATGCCGCCGTAGGACTGCTCGAACACGAGACTTGCCCGCAGGCTGAGCGGGCGCGAGCGGCCGTACCGCCCGGCCAGGAACCCGGCCAGGATCAGGACGCCCTTGCTGTGGATGGGTCCGCCGAGCGCGACCTCGCGCTCGATGTCGATCACCTCGCCCGAGCCGAGCGAGACGCTGGCGGTGATCCGGGCGGGCCGGCCGAACATCGCCTCTCCCAGCGTGATCACCGAGAGCCCGTTGGCGACGCCCACGGCCTCGCCCGAGGTGGCCAGCAGCACGGTCCCCCGGCCGATCTCCTCGAGGGATCGCTCGTGGATCCGGGAGGCCCGGTGGAGGGCGGCGGCCGCGGCGCCGGCGATGTCCCCGGCCGTGATCGTCGCCCTGCCTGCGCGCCCGGCCCGGTCGTCGGCCTCGCGCAGCAGGTCCGTCATCCGCCGCATGTGGGTCGAGAGCCGGTCAGCGTCACCGGCCAGGCGGGCAGCCCGGTCCACCAGCGCGCACAGGGCACCCGTGTCGGGGGTGCGCAGCCCCTCGCGGCCGGCGATCCCGGCCAGCAGCCGCGCGTACAGCCGCTCGGAGTCCGCGGTCCGCGGCACCTCCTCGTCGAAGTCGGCCTGGACCTTGAACAGCTCGAGGAAGTCGGGATCGAGCTCCGCGAGGAGGTAGTAGACGCTCCGGTCGCCCACCAGGACGATCTTGGCGTCGAGCGGGATCGGCTCCGGCTCCAGGGAGACGGTCGCGAGGCCCAGCCGGTCCCCCAGTGGTTCGATCCGCAGCTCGCCGGCCCGCAGCGCCCGCTTGAGCTCATCCCAGGCGAAGGGCTGCGTGAGCAGGCGGCGCGCGTCGAGCACGAGGTAGCCGCCGTTGGCCCGGTGGAGCGCCCCTGCGCGGATCAGCGAGAAGTCCGTGACCAGGGCGCCGAACTGCGCCGTGTGCTCCACGCGTCCGAGCAGGTTGGGCTGCGTGGGCAGGTCCTCGAAGACCAGCGGCGCACCGGTGGCGCCGTCGTGGTCGACGAGCAGGTTGACCTGGTAGCGGCGGAAGACGGCGCCGTCCTCGAGTCGGGCCGCCAGCATCGACGGCAGCTCCTTGGGCTGGGCGGCGGCAAGGAACTCTTCGGCGTTCGCGACCACGTCGGCCTCGAGCGCCGCCAGGTACGCGAGGATCGCGGGCTGTGCGGGGTGCTCAGCCCGGATCTCGTCGATCAGGTGGCCGACCGCCCGGCGGGTGACCTCCTCGCCGGCCTGCCGGATCGCCGTCCGGGCTTCGCGCTCCCAGCCGGGCAGGGTCCGCCCGACCAGCTCGGAGAGCTGGGCCTCGAGATCCGACGAGGCGGCGACGAGCTGCTCCCGCTCGTCGGCAGGCATCTTCTCCATCTCCTCGCGCTCGAGGACCTTGCCGTTCAGCAGTGGCGCCAGCCCGATCCCGACGGGGGTCCGCAGCAGGGCGATGCCGCGGCTGGCCGCGCGCCGTTCGAAGTCCGTCAGCGCCTGGTCGCGACGCTCCTTGAGGGCATCCTCGACGGCCTGCCGGCGGTTGCGGTACTCCTCGGACTCGAAGGCGGCCGGGATGGCGCCGCGCAGCTCGCGGTCCAGCTTGGCGATCCGGTCCCGGAAGCGGCGGCCCTCGCCGGCCGGCAGGCGGATCGCCTTGGGCCGCCGCGGGTCGGCGAAGTCGTGGACGTAGCACCAGTCGTCGGGAACCGGCTCCGCAGCCGCCCGCGCGGCGAGCACCTGGCGCACGAGGCTGACCTTGCCGATCCCTTCAGGGCCCATCGCGTAGAGGTTGAACCCCGGCTGGCGGATCGCCACGCCGAAGGTCACCGCCTCCACGGCGCGATCCTGGCCCACCATGCCGGGCTCGGTGCCGGTCACGGCGGCCACGGCGCCATCGAGGACGGCGGGGTCACAACGGCGGACCAGCCGCCCCGGAACGATCGGGTCGAGCATCGGACCAGGCCTCGCGAACGGCGGGCTGCTGCCCGCTGGGCGGGCTGCTGCCCGCTCGATCCCCACCCTAGGCGAGCCGGGGCGGCCGGCCCATGGGCGGAGGGCCCGAAAGCGCCGTCCGATCGGCGGCCAATCTCAGGTCGCGGGAACCGGCTCCGTGAGCAGCTCGACCAGGCGGTCGATCTCGGTCTCGCTCACGCCATGGGCGAGCAGCAGGGCCCGGGCGCCGCCGTGCTCGGCGTCGAGGTGCTCGAGGGCGCTCGCCATGAACTCCGGCGGGCTGTCCACGACCAGGCTGTGGTGGCGCCAGTCATCGGGCTCGATGTGGTTGGAGGGTCCGAGGAAGTACTGGGCCGAGACCGCGTAATCCTCGACGACCACGTCGCGCGGGACGCCGCACAGGTCCAGCAGGAGCGCGATGGTGACACCGGTCCGGTCCTTGCCGGCTGCGCAGCCGATGACGGCCGGCAGCCCGTCCGGCTCGAGGAGGGCCAGGGCGACGGCGGCCAGCTGCGGGCCACGGGCATCGAGGACGTGGCGGTACATGCCGGCGAGACCGGCGTGCGGGGTGGGATCGTCCGCGAGGAGTGGAATGCTGCTGTAGCGGACGCCGGCGCCGGTGCTGAACGTGTTGGGGGACCGCTCCAGCTCCTCGTGCCAGCGCAGGTCGATCACCTGGCGCAGGCCGAGGTCCACCAGGGCCTTGCGGGTGGCGGCCGGGATGCGCACCAGCTCGTCGGAGCGCAGCAGGGTGCGCCAGCGGGTACGGCGTCCGTCGCCGGCAGGGTAGCCGCCGGTGTCGCGGACGTTGCGGGTTCCGGCGAGTGGCAGGTGGCGGGAGCGGTCGGTGGTGGTCATCACCGCAAGGG
>JBAXFC010000207.1:0-6464 GCA_037140135.1 Chloroflexota bacterium | reverse complement strand
CCCCGGACCCGAGCGCCACACCCGCCCCAACCGCCCCGCCGGTCGCGCACCCCCAGGGCCGGGGCACCCTCATCGTCCGCATCGCCGAGCGCAAGCTCCATGACCGGTACGTCCGCGGTGCCGCCGGGCCCAACGCCTTCGACTGCTCCGGCCTTGTCCGCTACGCATACTCGCGGGCAGGCGTCAGCCGCCTCCTCGGCGGCGGCCACTCGGCCAGGGCGATGTACCTCTGGGGTGTGCGCCACCACCTCACCAGCCGTGTGCAACCCCGCGTCGGCGACGTCGTGATCTGGGGCCACGGCACCCACGCCGGGATCTACATCGGCAATGGCCGGGTGATCAGCGCGCTGAATGCCCGCCTCGGGATCCGCATCACGCGGTTGCACGCCCTGGGCACGCCGTTCACGACGTTCATCCACACCCGCATCTAGACCCGGACGACCTTCCGGCCACGGGCGGTGCCACCACCGCCGTCGCGGGGCCTCCGGCGCGGGCCACCGGCCGCCAACGCCCGCGGCGTTCCCGGAGCGGGCGGCGTTCCCGGAGCGGGCGGCGTTCCCGGAGCGGGCGGCGATCCCGGAACGGGCCGCCCGCGTCTGTGCGGCGCGGCTACGATGCCCGCCATGGACGCCGCCGACCTCGATCCCAAGAAGCTCGTCACGCCCGCCGCGGCGGGCTTCTCGATGCCGCCCGAGTGGGCGCCCCACAGCTCGCGCCGGCACGGCCACTCCATGAGGGTGGCCGTGCCGGCGCGAGCTGTGGGGCGACCTGCTCGCCGGGGCCAAGGCCGACTACGCGGCGATGGTCCGGGCGGTCGCCGCGTTCGAGCCGGTGATCGTCGTCTGCCCACCCGGCCAGGCCCAGGAGGTGCGCGACGCGTGCGGCACCACCGGCTCCGGCGTGGACGTCGTCGAATTCCCGATCGACGACTCCTGGGCCCGCGACAACGGCCCGATCTTCGTGACCAACGCGGCCGGTGAGGTGGCCGCGGTCCGCTTCGGCTTCAACGCCTGGGGCGACCGCTGGCACCCGCACGCGGACGACGCCCGGATGCCGGAGCGGTTCGCCCGTCACCTGGGCATGCGCCTGTTCGAGGCTCCGATGATCATGGAGGGCGGCTCGATCACCGTGGACGGGGAGGGGACCGTCCTCACAACCGAACAGTGCAACCTCAACCCCAATCGCAACCCGGGCATGCCACGCGAGACGGTGGAGCGGCACCTGCGCGACTACCTCGGGATCCAGACCGTGCTCTGGATCCCGTTCGGCCACCCGCTCGACGTGGGTCCGGAGGGGACGGACGGCCACGTGGACGGCGTTGCGGCCTTCCTGGCGCCGGGACGCGTGGTCCTCGACGCCCGCCAGGATCCGGCGGCCCCGGAGCACGCCGTCGGTGCGGCGAACCTCGCGGCCCTGCGCGGGGCGCGGGATGCACGCGGCCGCGCCGTCGAGGTGGAGATCCTCGACCCGGGGCCGGGCGCCCTCGTTGCCCATGCCAACCACTACGTCGTCAACGGCGGCGTCATCGTCCCGCTCGCGGCCGGCGGCCCCGCTACGGCCGGCGACCGGCAGGCGGAGCTGGCGGCCACGGCCGCCGACGAGCGGGCGCTCACCCGCCTCCGGGGCCTCTACCCGGACCGCGCAGTGGTCGGCGTGCCGGGCGGCGTCCTGGAGGCCGGCGGCGGCGGCCCCCACTGCATCACCCAGCAGATCCCCGCGGGGCCGATCGCCCGCCCCTGAGCGCCGATGGTCCAGTGCCGGACGGCACCCGCGCCGTTGTAGGGAATCGCCGTCGTCTCACCGGGCCGAGGCACGACCTTGCATGACCATGGGCCCTCACGGACGCCGGTGGCCGGGGGTGAGATGGGACGGACGCGCCGCGCATGCCGGCGCCCGTCCAGTGGAGACACACGTGACCCTTCGATCCCGGTTCCTGCCGGCCGCCATCCTCGTGGTCGCCCTCGCTGCCGCCGGCTGCGGCTCGTCGGGCGCGGCCATCCCGAACATCACCGGCACCTGGAGCGGCACCGGGACGTTCGGCGACGTGGACGGCACGGTCAAGTCGTCGCCCGAGACGCTCACCGTCACCAAGCAGGACGGCGCCCTGGTCTGGGGCACGGTCGAGTACTCGAACCCTGATGGCACGGCCGTCAAGGAGGCGGTCATCGGCACGTTCACCGACGACGGCCAGGCCTTCGTGATGACCGAGCGCACGTCGCTCTGGCAGGGGACGGTGAGCGGCTCGACGATGAAGGTCGTCGTCTCGTGGACCGGCGACCCGAGCCACGGCGCCTTCGAGATGACCCTGACCAAGAAGTAGGGGACCGCGCCGCCGGCATCGGGGCCCGCCCGAGTCTGCCCCCCGGGCGGTGGCTTGGCCCGCCCCGCGGGCGGTCCTTCGTCTACCCGCGGGCCTGGACCTTGGCCCAGGTGTCCTTGAGCGTCAGCGTCCGGTTGAAGACCAGGGCACCTGGCTGCGAGTCCGGATCGGTGCAGAAGTAGCCCAGGCGCTCGAACTGGACGGTGTCGCCGATCGCGGTGTCCGCGAGGGCGGGCTCCAGCATGGCGCCCGTGACGATCGTCTCCGAGGCCGGGTTGAGGTCCGCGAACAGGTCGCCATCGGCGCCCGGGTCCGGCCGCGCGAAGAGGTGGTCGTAGAGGCGCACCTCGGCCGTGATCGCGTGCTCCGCGGAGACCCAGTGGAGGGTCGCCTTCGGCCGCCGGCCATCGGGCGAGTCGCCACCCCGGGTGGCCGGGTCATACGTCGCGCGCAGCTCCACCACCCGGCCGGTCTCGTCCTTGATGACGTCCGTGCAGGTGATGAAGTAGGCGTTCCGGAGGCGGACCTCGCGCCCCGGTGAGAGCCGGAAGAACTTGGGCGCGGGGACCTCCATGAAGTCGTCGCGCTCGATCCAGAGCTCCCGGCCGAACAGCACCTCGCGCGTGCCGGCGGACGGATCCTCGGGATTGTTGCCAACCTCCATCGTCTCAACCTGGCCCTCGGGCCAGTTCTCGATGACCACCTTGACCGGGTTCAGGACGCCGAACCGGCGCTGCGACGTCCGGTTGAGGACCTGCCGTACCGCGTACTCGAGCTGCCCGAACTCGATGATGCTGTCCGCCTTGGCCACGCCGATCATCGCTGCGAACTCGCGCAAGCCCTCGGCCGGGAAGCCGCGGCGGCGGACGCCGGAGATCGTGGGCATCCGGGGATCGTCCCAGCCGCGGACGAGGCGCTCGTTGACGAGCTTGAGCAGGACGCGCTTTGAGAGGACCGTGTAGGTCAGGTTCAGGCGCGCGAACTCGTACTGGTGGGGGACGTGCGGGACCGGCAGGTTCTGGATCAGCCAGTCGTAGAGCGGGCGGTGGACGTCGAACTCGAGCGTGCAGATCGAGTGGGTCACGCCCTCGATCGCGTCGGACTGGCCGTGGGCGTAGTCGTACGTGGGGTAGATGCACCAGGCGTCCCCGGTCCGGGGGTGCGAGGCGTGCACGATGCGGTAGAGGACGGGGTCGCGCAGGTTGATGTTCGGCGCGGCCATGTCGATCCTGGCCCGCAGGACGCGCAGGCCGTTGGGGAACTCGCCCGCGCGCATACGCGCGAAGAGGTCGAGGTTCTCCTCCACGGAGCGGTTGCGGTACGGGGAGTTGGTGCCGGGCTCGGTGAGGGTGCCGCGGGTCTCGCGGATCTCGTCGGCGGTGAGGTCGTCCACGAACGCCTTGCCGTCCTGGATCAGCACCACAGCCCAGTCGAACAGCTGCTCGAAGTAGTCCGAGGCGTGGAACAGGTTCTCGCCCCAGTCGAAGCCGAGCCAGCGGACGTCGGCCTCGATGGCGTCGATGTACTCCTGCTCCTCCTTGACCGGGTTCGTGTCATCGAAGCGCAGGTTGCACTGCCCGCCGAACTCGGCCGCGATACCGAAGTTGAGGCAGATCGACTTGGCGTGGCCGATGTGCAGGTAGCCGTTGGGCTCGGGCGGGAAGCGCGTGATGGGCGCCTTGATCTTCCCGGCCGCGATGTCGGCCGCGACGATGTCACGGATGAAATCGGAACGGTCGGGAGCGGGGGAGGGGGCGGGGTTCTCGGTGGCCATCGGGCGGCTCCTGCAACCAGTTGATGGGAGGAGTCGGCTCACGCGTCGGCGCACCACACTCCCTGGGGAGTTGGCTGGTGTGTGGGGATTCGAACCACGATCCGTCCGGCTCAGCACCGGGTGCCCTCCAAGGGCCTCGCACCAGCGACCTGCCCGGAGTCTAGCGCACGCCCGTACGCGTCACGGGTCGGCAGGCTGCCGAGGCACTCCGTATGCTCGTTGCGGGTCGGTTGGTAGCCCAGGACACGAGGGGGGCGCGAGTTGAGCAGGCGAGAGCCCGACGGCACCCGGTACATCACGCTGGCCTCCGGTCACGTCGGGGGCCCGGGGCCAAGCACAGCACGCTCGAGAACACCTTTGCCGGCCCCAGGGCGTATGCCGTGCGCGCGACGACGGACTGCGGCACTTGGAGCGTCACCTTCACCAAGACCGAGCGCCAGCGCAGGTCGGGCCGTCGCCGCATGCCTGTTGGTCCGCGACGTTCAAGCTGAGGAGCGTGATGAGCCATCTGGTCGTGCGGGATCTTGATGTGTTCCTCGTGTGGGAGCTTCACCGACGCGCGGCACAGCACGGGCGATCCCCCGAGTCGGAGCACCGCGAGATTCTGATTGCCGTCCTCGGGTCGCCCTCGGACGCCGAGTCGTTCAAGACCCTACTGGGCTCGATGCCCGATGTGGGTCTCGATGAGGAGCTGTTGCCGCCGGACCACCGGCGGCCGCTGCGCCGGCGGGGTCCTCGTCGTGCTGCTCGAGCAGTTCGCTCCCAGTGACGTGCTGCGGACCATCAGCGCGCCAGTCGTCGCGGGCACGTCTTGGTCAGAACCGAGGGTCGGACACCGGACGCACAAGCAGGCCGTACTGGTCGGGCCGTCGGTGTGCAGCGCCCCAGTGTGCGCGCTCGCGATACCGCCGAATGGATTCGAGGTCGAACTCGGCGATGAACACGCCCTCAGCCTCACCGGCCTGTACAACAAGGGTATCGAGCGATTGACCGTCCTCGGCAAACGCCACCGGGCTGAACGCGACGGAGTGGCCGTTGAACCTGGAGTGGCCGTTCGGGGCCGAGTCTGACTGCTCCGGGTCGAACGCGTAGTTGGCCATCGCCATTCCGACCATGTTCTCGAATGCCCGAGTGCGGAACTGGCCCAGTCGATTGGCCTCGAGTTGACAGGCGTTCGGGGTGAGGATGACTTCGGCACCCTGGAGCATGAGTACTCGAGCGGTCTCCGGCATTTCGCGGTCGTAGCAGATCATCATGCCCACTTCGACCGGCCCGTGACGCGTCTCGAGTGTCACAACCCGCAACGCGCTGCCCGGCGTGAGGAGGCCCTCCGGGCCCCAGACGCACGTGTGAACCTTCGAGTAGACCAAACGGATCTCGCCGGTGCGGTCGATCAGCGCGGCCGAATTGCGGGGCCCATCCGGGCTTGCCTCGAGCAGGCTCAGCGCGATGGCAAGATCGAGTTCTCTTGCGAGAGA
Source organism: Chloroflexota bacterium (assembly GCA_037140135.1). Classification (GTDB taxonomy): domain Bacteria; phylum Chloroflexota; class Limnocylindria; order Limnocylindrales; family CSP1-4; genus CAIXZV01. The sequence goes on along the minus strand of JBAXFC010000207.1, from coordinate 892 downwards.
ACGGAAGTGTTCGACGTAGGGCCCGTCCAGGGGCACCGCGTGGCTCAGCCAGTCGCCAGCGCCCCCCGACGGCAGATGGATTGCGTATCCGATGTTCCACATTTCGGGGAAGAGCGCAATGTCCGCTCCGAGGGCCGACGCCCGACGACAGAACTGGTCTCCCCGTGCAAGGTTCAGGGCAGGATCAAGGCCCCCGGAGACCATCTGAAGAAGGCCTATCCTCAACGGTTGCATGTGGCCATACCTCGGTTCGGCGCCGGCAGTCGGGGAATGGTACGCCGCTGACTCGCCTTTGCCCAAGTCAGGACGGCAGGCGCGCGCCAGCGGCTTGATCAAGTGAAGACGTCGGCTTCGTGAAGCGCCGACGACGCGATCTGCCGCTCAGGGGGGGCGCCGTCCCGGGGGGACGAGCCGGCTGACGGCAGCCCCGCTGACTGACTCAGCAAGGCTCGCGGGACCCCGGTTGATCCCGGTCGGGCTCTTTGACACGCCTCGTGTCCCAGCGCCGTTGCCGACCGATCGTCATGGTGGTTCAGCGAGTCATCTCGAGGCCTGGTTCGACGGCCGGGGATGGTATGGCGAAGCTGGTCCCGATCGGGCGCCGGCAGCCGCACGTCTCCCGATCTGCGAACGACGTCGCCATGACGGTGTCGACAGGGCCCGAGTCCGGGTTCTCCACGAGGCCTATCACCTGCTCGACCGCCTGGCGCCCCAGCTCGTACGTTGGCTGCGACACGGCAGTGACCGACGGATGCATCAGCGAGAACCAGGGTTGGTCATCGAATCCGACGAGGGCGATCTCATCCGGGACGACGACCCCGGTTGCGCGGAATGCCTCGAGCGCGGCGATGGTGGCTGCGTGGTTGGTGGCGAAGATCGCATCGGGCCGGGG
>JBAXFC010000206.1:0-6466 GCA_037140135.1 Chloroflexota bacterium | reverse complement strand
GGGCGGAGCCGGCTACACGGTCATCGACCTGCCCTGGGGCGATCTCGCCCGCAACGAGACGGCGGTGATCGTGGTGGCGGCCGGATTGTCGCTCGCGCTGGTCGTGCTGCTCGGCGCCTGGGCGGCGGTCATCCTGCGGCCGACCCGCCCCAGGGTACCGCCGACCACGCCGGGACCAGGGTCCCCGGGTACGGACGGACTGCCGTCGGCCGCGTGAATTGGGGCTTGCAGGGCGGCGTTGCCCAGCGTCCCCCGAGCCCCTGGGGGGAGGTCCGCCCGCTCCAGGTGCCTGCTGGGCCGCCTAGGACCAGTCGCCGCTCCCGGACACCTTCTCGACGGTGATCCGCAGGGTGTAGCCGGCCGGAGGGTTGGGCATGCCCGGAAAGACCACGTCGGGGCCGAGGTACACGTGGGCAAGCCGCCCGAGGAGCTCGGGGGCGCCACCTTCGGTGACCCGCGCACGGCCCCGGAGCACGAGGTAGTTCGCCAGGCCGTAGGCGTTCAGGCCGGGCGCCTCGAACGAGAGGGCGATCCGCGGGTCAGCGCGCAGGTTCCGCAGCTTGCGCTGGTCGGAGAGCGTGCCGATCACAAGCTCCTCGCCGTCGATGCCGACCCACGCGAGCGACACATCGGGGGCGCCATCGCCCTGGAGCGTGACCACGTGCGCCAGCGGCCCGGTCTCGATGAAGCTGCGAATCGCAGTGGACAGCTCAGTCATGCTTCTCCCTCTTGCCTTCCGTGCGGCTATTGGCCGCGCGATCCCGATCCTTGACGATCGCCTGGGCCGCGAACCGGCCGGGCGCCCCGGTCAGACAGCCACCCGGGTGCGTCCCGGAGCCACACTGGTAGTAGCCCTCGATAGGCGTCCGGTAGTCCGCGTACCCGGGAGCCGGGCGGAACGAGAACATCTGCGCTCCGAACAGCTCGCCGTGGAAGATGTTGCCCTCGGTCAGCCCGGCCACCCGCTCGATGTCGAGCGGCGTGACCACCTCGCGCTGCAGCACCAGCTCCCCGAAGCCCGGAAACAGCTCCTCGAGCCGGCGCTGGACGGTATCGCCCAGGTTTCCGCGCTCCGTGTCCCAGTCGCTCTCGCGCAGGTGGTACGGGACCCACTGCACGAAGCAGGACATGACGTGCTTGCCTGGAGGCGCCATGTCCGGGTCGATGGTGCTCTGGATGGCGCAGTCGAGGTAGGGCCGGCTGCTGTACCAGCCGTACTTCGCCTCGTCGAAGGCACGCTCGAGGTAGTCCATCGACGGCGCCACGTTGGTGAAGCCCCGGTAGTGGTCCTCGCGGCCCGCCAGCGCCGGGTACACCGGCAGCGCATCGAGTGCGAAGTTGACCTTGGCCGACGTCCCCTGGAACCTGTACCGGCGGATGGCATCGACGAGGTCCGACGGGAGCTCGCGCGGGTCCACAAGCTCCGTGAACGTGCGCCGTGGATCCAGCGCCGAGACAACGACCGGCGCGAGGAGCTCCGTGCCGTCCTCCAGCGCCACGCCGGTCGCGCGCCCGTTGCTCGTGATCACCGAGGCGACCGGCGCCTCGAGGCGGATCTCCGCCCCGAACGAGCGGGCCGCCCTGGCCAGGACCTGCGTGAAACCCCCGTTGCCGCCCTTGTGGAACGACCAGGCTCCCATCACCCCGTCGTGCTCACCCAGCAGGTGGTAGAGCAGGACGAGGCCGGACCCCTGGGACCGCGGGCCGATCGTGGTCCCGATGGTCGATGAGGAGGCCAGGTATCCCTTGAGGATGTCCGACTCGAAGTAGTCGTCGAGGAAGTCGGCGGCGGAGCCCGTGAGCAGCCGGACCGCGTTGTGGAGCACGTCCTTGGGCAGGGCCTTGAGCCGGGCGCCGAGGCCGGCGAGAGCGAGGAGCTCCTCCGGGTCGTCGCTGAACAGGTTCGGCGGCGGCGCGTCCATGAGCGGCTTGAAGGCCTGGAGCACCTTGCCCAGGTCATGGTCGAAGCGGTCGTACGCGTCCGCGTCGTGACGGCTGTGGCGCGCGATCTCCTGCTGGTTCGCGCCGTGGTCCTGGCCCATGAGCAGGTAGTCGCCGTTGTCCATGGGCGCGAACGTGGAGGACATGAGCAGCGGCATGAAGCCGTGCTGCACGAGGTCCAGCTCCTGCACGATGTCCGGCCGCAGGAGGGAGAGGGCGTACGAGAACGTGGTGAACGAGAAGCCGGGGCGCAGCTCCTCGGTGATGGCGGCACCACCCACGAGATGCCGGCGCTCCAGCACCAGCGTCCGCAGCCCGGCCCGGGCGAGATAGGCGCCGTTGACGAGCCCGTTGTGGCCCCCGCCGACGACGATGGCGTCGTAGGAGCGGTCGGATCGATCCGTCTTGCCCATGGTCACGCCGTCTTCCGCTGCGGGTTGTAGTGGGGCAGGCGCGCGGTGGCGGCAGCCACGTGCACGTACCGGTGGTTGATGGGGATCTCCAGGTTGACCTTCGACCCCGGGATCGCCGAGGCGACGGGCACACGGGCGATGCCGATGTGGCGCTGCAGGACCGGGGAGTACATGAAGCTCGTCGCCCGACCGATCTGCGTGCCCTCGTCGTCGTAGAGGTACTGCTCCTCCTGGACCGGCGCGTGGTCCATGGGCGGCACCAGGCCCGCCTCATCGTGACGGCGGTTCCAGTCCTTGTAGTCAACCACGATCCCGGTCGTCCGGAACCGGGACGTCCTGCCGGTGATCTCGCCCAGGATGGCGGCCCGGCCGGGGAACCGGCGGTCGTCGGCCTCGATGCCCCGGAGCATCCAGCCCAGGCCCAGCTCCACCGGCGTGGCGCGATCGGCATCGGTCCACGCGAAGCGGCTGTTGCTGAAGTCCACGTCCAGCAGGAGCAGACCCGCCTCGATCCGCGTCATGTACAACGCCTGGAGCCCGAACGGGACCACGCCGTAGCCGCGGGTCGCCTCCCAGGCGGCATCCCACGTGTCGAGCGCGTCCTCGGCCCGGCACCAGATCTCGTAGCCCAGGTCCCCGGTGAAGCCCGTCCGCGAGACGCTCACCGTGTGACCCCCGATCTTCGCCTTGCCATGGCCGAAGAAGGCGAGCTTCCCGATCCCCTTGTCCAACCGCTCGAGGAGCATCCGGGACCGGGGGCCCTGGAGGGCGAGCACCGCCCATGCGTCCGAGACGTCCTCGATGGTCACCCGGTCGCGCGGCCGCACGAGGTCCGCGAAGTAGGCGAGGTTGGGCTCGGCCGCGGTCAGGACGAAGTCGTCGACCGCATGGCGCAGCAGGACGCCGTCCTCCACGAGGAAGCCGCGGTCGTCGCACCAGAGCGTGTAGTGCGCGTCACCGGGCGCCAGGACCCGCGGGTCGCGGGCCAGGACCGAGCCCAGGAAGGTCTCCGCGCCGGGTCCGGAGAAGCGGTACTTGAACAGGGGGGACACGTCCGTGATGCCGGCGGCGTTGCGAACCGAGACGTACTCGGCCTTCTCGGACAGCTGGTACTTCTCGACCGCCAGCCGGCCGGCCCAGTGGCTCCAGAGGCCGGTCTCGTTGAGCGCAGACGTGCGCTGGTGGAAGGGTGAGGTTCGAATCATGGGGCGCGCGAAACCTCCCTAGGGTTGGCGCACGCTACCCCAACAGTGGCCGGCCCGCCAGCCCGTGTTGCTGCCTGCGGGCGGCGCCGGGGTGCGGGTCCTGCGATGGCGGCGGGGGCGCGCGTCGGGTGCGCGTCGGGCAAGGACGCTCCGGGGTGTGGCAGGGAACCGGCTGCGCGACCGTCGGCGCCGTCGCCGGACCGGAGGAAGGCCTATCCCCTCCTGGTGACGCTCACGCCCGCAGCCGGCATCGGACCCGAAAGGGTCAGGCGCAGCACGTGGGGCACGCCGACGTCATCGCACACGGCCCCGCTCGAGGTGGTCTGCACGCCGATGGCGAGCCCGGCCCCGGCGGTCGCGATGGAGATCTCCGTCCGCGCGTCGCAGCCGCCGCCCACCCACGACACCAGCAGGACGTCCGCGCGCCCGGGGGCGTTGGCGACGCCCTCCGCCCAGGCAACGCCGGCCGGATCGACCTCCGCGTTGGCGGCGAGGCCGCTGGCATCGGTGATGTCCACCGTGTAGGCGCTGCCGTCGGTCCGCGTGGCCGTGGTGCTCCAGGCGCGGCCCGAGACGACACGGGTCACCCCGCAGCCGGCGACGAGGAGGGCGACGAGGAGCAGGGCGATGGCGGCAGATCTGGGCATGGCCGCCCGACGCCGCCCGCTGACGCCCGGTTCCACCTCGCCGCTCAGACCGAGACGGGCGACTCGCCCGGCTTCTCGGACGAGATGCCCCAGCCACCGAAGGCCGCGACGCCCTCGAGGCGCAGCGTCGGCGCCCCGACCGGCGGGTTGCCGTCGTCCCGGTCGTCGCCGGCGCCGCCGAGGCCGAGGAGCCGGGTCTCCACCCGCCAGCCGGCCGGGACGACCAGCAGACCGCCGCCGAAGACCGCCTGGACCCTGAGCAGGGCGCCGCCGGGGGCCAGCGTGGCCCTGCGAAGGTCGAGCGTGCCGCCGCCGAACCAGGTGGCGATCCGGCCGCCCCGGAAGGCGCCCGCCTCGCTCGCGAAGTCGAGCGGCGCGAAGACCACGACGAGATCGATCTCGTCCGCGTCCTCGTCCTCGACGACGGCCCGCCGGCGGAGCAGGGTGGCATACGCGATGGCTGCCGCGACGAACGCGAGCCAGCCGAGGACGATGAGCCGCAGGAGGCGGCCGGGCCGACCGGACATGTGCTGACCCCCGTGGTGGGTGCGATGCGCGGCGCGGACGGCCGGGTCGCCGCCGCTGGCCCAAGGGTCACCCACCGGCGCCGGTTCGGCAAGTGCACCGGCGGTGCGCGGGCGCCGGATTCGCGCCCATCCCCCGCCCCCGGTATGGTTGCGGCTCGTTCCTCGTTCGTCGGGTGCCCTCCGGTCGGCACCCCGGTCCGTCTGACGGCCCGCCAGGTCCGAGTCACTTCCGATATCAGTGCGCCCCGACCGGGCCCCGCTCCAAGCGGGATTGCGGGCCCGCCAGGAGCCGCTTTCGCATGTCCTTCTCCAACCTCGGACTGTCGTCCGAGCTTCTGCGCGCCGTCGCGGACCAGGGGTACGAGACCCCCACCCCCGTCCAGCTCGCGGCGATCCCGCTCGTCCTCGCCGGTCGCGACCTGCTTGCAGGCGCCCAGACGGGCACCGGCAAGACCGCAGCCTTCGTGCTGCCGATCATCCACCGCCTCCACGAGACCCGGAAGGACGGCGAGGGTCGCCACGCGGTCCGCGTCCTGGTCGTCGTGCCGACGCGCGAGCTCGCGATCCAGGTGGAGGAGTCGGTCCGCACGTACGGCGCCCACCGCCCGATCCGGTCCGCGACCGTCTACGGCGGGGTGGGCATCGGGCCCCAGATCTCCAAGCTGCGGGCCGGGCCCGAGATCGTGGTGGCCACGCCGGGACGCCTGCTCGACCACCTCGGCCAGGGCACCATCAACCTCTCGAAGGTCGAGGTTCTCGTCCTCGACGAGGCGGACCGGATGCTCGATATGGGCTTCATCCGCGACATCCGCAAGATCCTCTCCGTGCTGCCCCCGAAGCGCCAGAACCTCCTGTTCTCGGCGACCTTCTCGGACGACATCCGCGAGCTCGCCTCGAGCTTCCTCCACGATCCGGCCATGGTCCAGGTCACGCCGCGCAACACGGCGGCCGAGCTGGTCCGCCACCTCGTGATCCCCGTGGACCGCGAGCGCAAGCGCGACCTGCTGCGCGAGCTGGTCGCCCTCGGGCGGGTCAGCCAGGCGCTGGTCTTCGCCCGCACCAAGCACGGGGCCAACCGCCTCGCCCAGCAGCTGGACCGGGACGGCATCAGCGCCGCCGCGATCCACGGCAACCGCAGCCAGTCACAGCGCGTGCGGGCGCTCGAGGACTTCAAGGCGGGCAGGGTCTCGATGCTGGTCGCCACCGACATCGCAGCGCGTGGCCTCGACATCGAGCAGCTCCCCCACGTCGTGAACTTCGAGCTGCCGATGGTGCCCGAGGACTACGTGCATCGCATCGGGCGGACCGGGCGCGCCGGCCAGGACGGCGAGGCGATCTCGCTCGTCTGCGTGGACGAGGCACCGCTGCTGCGGTCGATCCAGCACCTGATGGGTCGCGTCATCGAGTCCGAGGTCATCCCGGGCTTCGAGCCCGACCGCCAGGTCAGGGCCGAGCCGATCCGCCTGCGGTCAACGCCGGCCGAGCGCGCCCAGATCAAGGCGGATCGGGCGGCGCAGCACGGCGACCGGTCGACGGAGCGGCCGGCGGGGCGACCCGGTGGACGTCCTGGCGCACGACCCACGGGGCGAGCGACCGGCCGTCCGGATGCCCGACCCGCGTCCCGGCCGGGAGCCCGGCCGGACAGCCGGCCGGACAGCCGGCCCGAGGGCCGTCCCGGCGAGACGGCCCCCGTCCGGCACACGTTCACGCCCGCCCAGGCTCCGGCCCGCAGG
>JBAXFC010000205.1:0-6485 GCA_037140135.1 Chloroflexota bacterium | reverse complement strand
CGAGGCGACACGCCTCGTCGCGGACACGATCCGCAACGAGTACTACTACGACGAGTCCGCGGGCATCCGCCAGTGCCTGACCAAGATCCTGGTCGTGGCCAACAAGCGGCTCGCCCACCAGCGCGACAAGCTGGGCATGGGCCACCACGCCGACGGTGCCGGCCCCATCGGGGTGGCCGTGGCCGTGGTCCGTGGCCGGGAGCTCTACGTCGCCACCGTGGGCCCGGCGGAGGCCTACCTGATCCGGCAGGCCCGCCTCTCGACGCTGCCCGACCCCAACAGCGAGCGCGGCATGCCGAGCGCGGAGCTGGAGCCCGAGGTCTGGCGCGGCGAACTCTCGGTCGGCGACTCGCTCTGCCTGATCTCGCGCAACATGATGAGCCGCCTGGGCACCGATGCCCTCAAGGACGCGCTGGTCACGCTCCACCCCCAGTCCGCCATCGAGCACCTGCACGCACGCTTCGTGGCCGCCGATGGCAGCGGCAGCGACGGCGCCTTCGCGTTCGAGGCGGCCGAGGTGGGGGCCACGTTCAAGCAGCGGACGCTGGTCCCGGTCCGCCCCGCCGAGCCACTGGCCGGCGCCCCCGACAAGGGACCGATCCCGCTGGCGGACTCGGTCACGGCCGGCGCGGCGGCCGTGACCGCCGGCGCGTCCCGGGCCAGGGACGCGGCCGGCAACCGCTTCGAGCGCATCGTGTGGCGGCTCCAGGACCTGCTGCCGCGCCGCCGCCCGGGTGCACGGAAGGTGACGCCGGCAAGCAGCCGCATGGAGACCCAGCGCCGCGCCGCCGTCGCCCTGCTGGCCCTCATCGCGGTGGCCGCCGTCCTCGTCATCGGTGTCAACGCGTTCGGCGGCCAGAAGACGCCGATCCAGGCCATCGAATCCCTGACCACCGCGCAGCAGGCGTTCAAGGACGCCGAGGCCGCGTACAACGGCGTCAGTGGACCCGGCATCGACCTCATCTCCAACGACCCCAAGCGCGCCCTGGAGCTGCTCACCACGGCCTACCAGAAGCTGGCAGAGGCCGAGAAGGCCGGGTATCCGACCGACAAGGTCAGCGCGCTCCGGGCGAAGATCACCGTGGGCCTGGACACGCTCTACCGTGTCGTCAAGGTCGCCTCGGCACCCCTGTTCACCTTCCCGGCCGACACGACGGTCTCGCTCACCGGCCTCGTCCGGGGTGCGGACGGCGCTCCCTACGTGCTCGACGCCGCCAACAAGACCGTGTGGCGGATCGATCTCGCCAAGCGCTCGGCCACGCCGATCCTGGCGGCCGACGACAAGATCGCGGGCGTCAAGGTGGGCATCCCCCGGCTGATCACCACGGGCGGCCCCGACGTCCTGGTCCTCGATGACAAGAACCAGCTCTGGCGCTGGCGACCCGTGGATGCCAAGGGCAACGGCACCATCGTCAAGATCAAGGTCACGGGCGCCACCTCCTGGGGCAACGACATCCTCGACATCGCCACCTTCGTCGCCAACTTCGACGCCGCGCTCTACAAGCTCTACGTGGTCGATCCGTCCGAGCAGAACATCATGGTCCTCTCGCCGGCGAACGACGGATCCGGCTATCCGATGAAGCCCTCCAGCCGCCTGCCGACCAATCGTCCCGTGGATGGCATCACCGACATCGTCCTCGACGGCGACATCTTCGTGGCCGAGAACGGCGCCGTGGCCCGCGTGATCCCGGCCGCCGGCTGGAGCGCGCAGCTGCCCAGGGACACGGCGGTCCGCCCGACCTCCCGGTATGTCCTCCTCTCGTCTCCGGACAAGCCCGACGGCCAGTCGAGCCGGCGCGACGGCGCCCTCTACGCGTACGACAAGACCAACCACCGCATCGTCGCCTTCAACAAGCTCGACGGGTCCTACATCGTCCAGTACCAGCTCGCCTACGGCGAGGCCGGCTGGTCCGACCTCCAGGGGATGGTCGTCCTCCCTGCCGCCACAACGGACGCGCCACCGGTCATGTGGTGGATCTCGGGCACCGGGCTGCAGGCGGTGACCTTCGAAGCGGTGGCGGACCCCAACACGAAGCCCACCGCCTCGCCGTCGCCCGCGCCCGCGCCGACCGCCACGCCGAAGCCCACCAAGACGCCCAAGCCCATGAAGACGCCCAAGCCGTGACGGCGCCGGCCCGCCGGTGATCCCCCTGCGGGACGCAACCCCACCGCGTCGGACGCCGGTCGTCACCTCGGCGCTGCTGCTGGCCTGCACGGTCGTCTTCCTGGGCGAGGTGGTCGTCCTGGCGCAGGGCGGCAACGCGGCCCTCGAGCGCCTGGTCAACGACCGCGGCCTGGTCCCCGCCGACCTCGTCGCCGCGCTCCACGGGCAGGACACGGGCACGCAGCCGTTCCTCGACCTGTTCACGAGCATGTTCCTGCACGCGGGCTGGCTCCATCTCCTGGGCAACATGCTGTTCCTGTGGATCTTCGGGAACAACGTGGAGGACCGCATGGGGCGCATCTGGTTCCCCCTGCTCTACCTCGCGGGCGGTGTGGCCGCGGCGGCCGCGCACGTGGTCTCCGACCCCACCTCCACGGTCCCGGTGATCGGAGCGTCGGGGGCGATCTCCGCGGTCCTGGGCGCGTACCTCGTGCTCTATCCGCGGGCGAGGATCCAGTCGCTGGTCTTCCTGGGCTTCTTCTACCAGCTGATCGCCGTGCCCTCGGTCATCGTGCTGGGCTTCTGGTTCGTGCTCCAGCTGATCGACGGCATCGCATCCCTCGGGGCGGTTGCAACGGTCGATGGCGGGGTGGCGTTCTGGGCGCACGTGGGCGGGTTCGTGGCGGGCGCCGTCATCGCGCTCCCCTTCCGGCTGCGCCAGCCGCGCGTGGGATAATCGGGGCATGGCCGACCCGCGCGATGCCGAGATCGAGATGGTGGTGGAGAGCGTCCGGGTGCACATGCGCACCGGACGCCACGTCCTGCTGCTCAAGGAGGTCGAGGGCGGGCGCATCCTGCCCGTCTGGATCGGCCAGTGGGAGGCGCAGGCGATCGCGATGCGCCTCCAGGGCATCAGCGCCGAGCGGCCGCTCACCCACGACCTGTTCGTGGCCACCATGGCCCAGCTGGGCGTCCACCTCGAGCGCGTGGTGATCACGTCGCTTGCCGCCGAGACGTTCCACGCCCACCTGGTCCTGGCCATGGCCGACGCGACCCACGAGGTGGACGCCCGCCCCTCGGACGCGATCGCGCTGGCGGTGCGGGTGGAGTGCCCCGTCTACGCGTCGGCCAGGGTGCTGGACCAGGCCGCCGCCCTGCCGGACGGCGAGGGTGGCGACGAGGATGACGAGGACGACTCGGACGAGGTCCGGGAGGCGCGCGACGAGGCGCGCGAGGCGCGCCGGGCCCGGCTCTCCGCGGGATCGCTCGAGGCGACCGGGGAGACGATCGACCCGACCAAGCTCAGCATCTTCCGCGAGTTCGTGAACTCGCTCGAGCTTGACGGCGACCAGCGGGGTGGCGCCGGCCGCTGAGACCGGCGGGCTGCCGGGCTCTACTCGCCCAGGATCGGGCGCCCGCGCCGCATGGCCTGCTTGTGGCTGGCCCAGAGGCGGAGGCGGGTCAGCCAGAAGTCCTTCACGGCGAGCCAGATGACGGACGGCTTGGCGCCCGTCGGGGATCCGGCGGTGCGCGCGTAGTGCGGCACACCCACCTCGACGATGCTCCGGCCCTGCTGGAGCGTCTTGATCAGGAGCTCGGCCGAGAAGAAGGCGCCGGCCGACTCCACGCGCACGCCCTCGAGCGCCTCGCGCCGGAACAGCTTGGCGGCGCAGTCCACGTCGCGCACCTTGAGACCGTAGAAGATCCGGTTGGCGAGCTTGTAGCAGCGCGCATAGGCGATCCGGATGAACGGATCGGCGCGCTTGATCCGGTAGCCCACGACGACGTCGGGATGGTCGGCCTCCGCGAGCCGTTCCGTGAGCCGGGCGAGGTCCGCAACCTTGAACTGGCGGTCGCCGTCGGTGAAGCACAGCAGCTCGTAGCGCGAGGCCTCGAAGCCGGACCGGAGGGCGCCGCCGTAGCCGCGGTTGGGCATGTGGTGGACGACCCGTACGACGTCCGGGTGGGCTGCGGCGAGCCGGTCCGCGATCTCGCCCGTGCGGTCCCTCGAGCCGTCGTCGACGGCGATGATCTCGAAGGTCTCGGCCAGCGAGGGCAGGGTCGCGAGCGCCTCCTCGACCAGGCCCTCGAGGTTGGCCTCCTCGTTGTGAGCCGGGAAGAAGTAGGAGAGGCGCGGTACGCGGGCGGGGGCGGGGACGGCGGCCGGATCGGCGGTCATGGCTGCGATTTCTCCAGGTAGCCCGTCACGCGGTAGACCTCGCCCGAGCGATCGACGGGCTCGATCGCGTAGCGTGCAGCCAGATCCTGCAGGTCTGAAGCTTGCGCGCGGATGACGTACACCGGCCGCTTGCCGAGGTTCGCGTCGATCACGTCCTCCACGCTCCCGAGGTTCTCGTCGAGTCGGGTGCGGTCGTCGACCACCCGGACGTCGGGCCGCTCGCCAAGGACGAGCTGGCCGTACCACATCGTGGTCGAGTATGACCACCACGAGATGATCACGGCGTCCGGTTCCGCCACCGTGAAGACATCGTGGAGCCAGCCGGCCATGGCGGTCTCCCGGGACCGGTCCTGCTGCCGCCAGCGCATCGTGAGGTCGAGCGCCGTCGGCAGCAGCATGGTGGCGGCCAGGAGCAGGGCGACGGCGGCCAGCGGCCGGCTGGTTGCGGCCGCGGTCTCGTCGAGGCCGGCATGCTCTGCGATCCGGTCGGTGACGGCCGCCGCCATGATCGCGATCCAGGTCCAGCCGAACAGGACCGGCACCAGGTAGTACCGGCCGATCTCGGCGTTGTAGTACGTGGCCGCGAAGACGCAGGTGACGACGACCGCCGAGCCGGTGAGCAGCGCGTAGCGCGGGTGGCGGACGATGGTGACCACGAAGGCGGGGATGACGAACGAGGCTGCCAGGCCGAGCTGGGCCACCCAGATGTCCACGGTCCGCCTGACCAGCCCGCCCGGGTCCGCGATGATGTCGGCGAACGTGGTGTGGAACTGGCGCGCCAGGACGATCTCCCAGAAGCCGGCCCACGTCTCCGGGTGGCCGTAGACATACGGCGCCCGCAACAGCCCGGCCCGCAGCGGCAGCTCGAGGTACAGCAGGGCCGTCGTCCCGGCCGCGGCCCCGACCGCCGCAAGCACGATGCGCGGCCGGCGCAGAACCCCCCGGTCCACGGCCAGCACATAGAGGCCGACCGGCGGCACGAGGAGCAGCGTCAGCCCGTGGTTGGCTGCCGCGACGCCGAACAGCACGGCCGCCGCGATGAGCGCCCGGTCGGCCCGGGCAGCCGTGCGCCCGTCGTCGGGGTTGGCCACGGAGGCGTCCACGAGGGAGGCCCAGTAGACCAGGACGAGGGTGACCAGCGCGACCAGCGCGAGGTGGAGGGCGTGGACATCCGCGGCCGCGCTGATCGCCCACGCGATGGGCGTGAGGGCGAACCCGACCGCGCCGGCCACCGCGATCACCGCAGGCACGGCGAGCCGGCGCAGGATCGAGACCGCTGCCCCGGCGGCGACCGCGGCCAGGATCGCCGAGAGGAGGTTCATCCGGAACGCCTGCTCGCCGAATGGTGTGAGCAGCACCGAGGCCACCCACCCGACCACCGTGTAGGCCGGGAAGCCGGTCGGGTGCATCGTCCCGAGGACGGCTGGGGCGAGCTGCGCCTCCGCCGTGTCCCAGCCGCCGACGCCACCGAGGAGCGTGGAGCGGTAGACGAGGAAGACCGCGAGACCGGCCAGGACCGAAGCCGCCGCCTTGGGCTCCCCGAACCGTTCCCGCAGGCGGGCCGCGGACGGGCTACCAGACAAGGAGCTGGCCCCAGATGACGCCCCACAGGTTGACCAGGCCGCCGGCGATCACCAGGGCGCAGGCGAGCAGGCGGGGCCTCCCATCGCTCACCCGGGCCGCCCCCAGCGCGACCATCGGCAGCAGGAAGGGCAGGAAGTCGAGGCTGAACCGGTAGCCCCACTGGACCCAGCCCTGCGAGAAGTGCATGAGGTTGAAGAAGGCGACGAGCCCCACGGCGATCGCGGCGGCGATGGAGATCCTGGCCAGCCCTCGCTGCCGGAAGGCGAACAGGGCGAGCAGCAGCCCCGGGGCGCTCACCAGCAGGCTGGTGCCGATGTCCACGGGCATCGCGAGCGGGCAGGCCGGGTCGAACAGCGAACGCTGCGCTCCGGGCCCGGTGCACAGCGGGACCGGGTCCGACATCCCCAGCGTGTCCGGGGCCAGCTGGGGCAGGACGACGGGCATCGCACCCAGCATGATCCGCACGTTCTGGGGGACGTAGCGCGGGTCCTCGACGGACCAGTCGGGGTTGTAGCCGAGGGTCGTGTAGCCGTAGGCCTCGAGCTGGTACTGGTAGTCGTAGCCCGGGTGCATGAACGAGCCCGTGGTCAGGAACGTGTAGCCGAGCAGGGCCGCGAC
>JBAXFC010000204.1:0-6510 GCA_037140135.1 Chloroflexota bacterium | reverse complement strand
GACTCGGACCTGTTCCGGGCCCATCCCGAGTGGGCGATCGGTGCACCCGGCTACCGGCGGACGGAGTCCAGGCACCAGCTCTGCCTCGACATGGCGAACCCCGCCGTCGTGGACTACCTCGACGCCACGCTGGGCCCGGTCCTCGAGGCCGCCCGCCCCGACTACGTCAAGTGGGACTGGAACCGGTACGTGACCGAACCGTGGACGCCCGTCCTGCCGCCGGATCGCCAGGGCGAGTTCTTCCACCGGTACCAGCTGGGCTCCTACGATCTCCACCGGCGCCTGCTTGCCCGGCTGCCCGGGGTGCTGCTCGAATCGTGCGCGTCGGGCGGTGGGCGCTTCGACGGCGGCATGGTCGCGCTCGCCCCGCAGGGCTGGACAAGCGACAACACCGACGCCGTCGAGCGGATCAGCATCCAGTGGGGGACCTCGCTGGCGTACCCGCTGTCCACGATGGCGGCCCATGTGGCTGCCGTGCCGAACCACCAGACCGGCCGACTCACCTCCATCGGATTCCGGGCGGCCGTCGCGATGTTCGGGGTGTTCGGCTACGAGCTGGACCCGACGATCCTCACCGACGCCGAGCGGGACGAGGTCCGGCGCCAGGTCGCCTACTACATCGAGCGGCGCGACCTGTTCCAGTTCGGCAGGTTCCTGCGCCTGCGCAGCCCGTTCGCGGGCGACGGCAACGAGGCGGCCTGGATGGTGGTCGATGACGATGGCGATCGCGCCGTTGCCGTCCACTACCGGGTCCTGTTCCGGCCGCTCCCCACCCGGGACCGGATCCGCCTCCGCGGGCTCGATCCGCGCGCGCGGTACGAGGTGACCGCCTGGAGCTCCTTCGGTGACCCGCTTGGCACCTTCGTCCGCGGTGGCGACGAGCTGATGGCCGTCGGCCTGGGCATCGAGCCGCCGGACCCCTTCCCGCTTGCGGCGGAGCAGCCGGACGGCGTGCGCCTTGTCCGCGGCGATTTCACGTTCCGGCTCTTCGACCTGCGCCGCCTCCCCGCCTGAAGCGCCCAGGACGGCGCACGGGCGCCGTCGCCCAGGACGAACAGACGCCCCGGGGCTGGGTCACCGCGACCGCCGATACCGTGCCACCACAGCCAGGGAGCCTGCGCCACCGAACACTAGTGCCAATATGGGCACTACTTGTACGGTGGTACCGCACGGTGGTAGGCTAGCGGCCAACGTCGTACACCACTCTTGGAGGGATCCGCATGTCTCCTGTCTCCTACAACATCGCGGACCTCGCCTGGCCGGACATCAAGCCATACGTCGATCGCGACGGAATCGTGCTGATCCCGGTCGGGTCGATCGAGCAGCATGGGCCCCACCTCCCGGTCGGGACCGACATGTACCACTGCCAGGAGGTCGCCGAGCGCGCGGCCCCGATCGCGGACGTCCTGTACGCGCCCACCCAGCCGTACGGGTACTCGCCGCACCACATCCGCAAGGCAGGAACCGGCCAGGGAACGATCACCCTCACGGCCGCGGCCACGCAGGCCCTCTACTACGACATCGGCCGCAGCCTGATCCACATGGGCTTCACGAAGCTCATCTACATCAACGGCAACGCCTCGAACTTCAAGGTCATGGATCCGGTCATGCGCCGGCTCAAGTACGAGACCGGCGCCTTCATCGTCGTCTACAAGCCGTACGGCGAGAACTACATGGGCCTGATGGACGATGTCCTCGAGGCGCCTCGCGACGAGACCCCCGGCTGGCATTCGGCCGAGCAGGAGACGTCACAGATGATGGCCCACGATCCGAGGCTGGTGCACATGGATCGCCTCGACGGCAAGTGGGAGAAGAGCCACAAGCCGGACTGGCTGCCCGATGCGTTCGGCAAGTCGGACGGCTTCCACGCCATCCAGTTCCAGGGCTTCGAGTACTTCTACCTGCCGTTCGAGCACGACGACTATTCCGCGAGCGGCGTGGTCGGCAACCCGCTGCCGGCCCGTGCGGAGAAGGGCGACATCATCTACGACCGCTTCGCCCAGTATCTCGCTGACGCCATCGTCGAGTTCCGGAAGATCCCCGTGGAAGTCCGGAACGTCGAGTTCACCAACCGCACCTGACCAGCGCGCGACGAGGAGCCTGATCTGATGCCCTCTCTTGGCAAGGAGCTTCGGCTCCGCCGCTTCTTCCGGCCGTCGAGCGGCCGGGCCATCATGCTCGCCGTGTCACACGGCACCTCGACACCGGTGATCTTCCCGGAGCTGGAGCACACGCCCGAGCTCATCGACGCCTCGCTGGCCGGTGGCACGGACTCCGTCCTGCTCTCCAAGGGGTTTCTCGCGGCCTCGGCCGGCGTCTTCGCGAAATACCCCGACAAGGGCGTCGTGCTCAAGGTGTCCTCGTCCGCCCAGCAGGCCACCGGCCCGCTCGAGACGATCATCTCGAGCGTCGAGACGGCAGCCCTCGTCGGCGCAGACGCCGTCGGCGTGCTCATGCAGCTCACGCCCACCACCGAGGCCCACGTCATCGCGTACGTGGCCGCCCTCGGGGAGCGGTGCGAGGCGTTGCAGATCCCGCTGATCGTGGAGGCGGAGCTGCCTGCGGCCTACGACACGACCACCGCGTGGTATCCCGACGACATCGTCGCGTACCTGCGCCGGTCGTGCCGCCTCGCCCAGGAGCTGGGCGCGGACGTCGTCAAGACCAACTGGACCGGCTCCATCGAGTCGTACCAGTCGGTGCTGTCCACGGTCACCGTCCCCGTGGTGGTGGCCGGTGGTGCGCGCACCGACGATGCGACGTTCCTCGCGATGGTGCGCGACGCGCTCACCGCCGGTGCCGCGGGCGTCTCGGTGGGGCGGAACATCTTCCGCGCCCCTGATCCGCAAGCGGCCACCCAGGCCGTCGCAGACCTGGTGCACGGGACCGGCGCCTGACCAACTCACCGGGCGGCGACGCGCCCGAAGCAGCTCCTCCGGGACCGGCCGGCCGTCAACTGACGGCCGGCCGGTTCGTTGCTGGATGACCGCCGGCCGCGGAATATGGGGTTGTGTGTACGTCTGTGACGTACTAGCATGCATTCACCGGCAGTTCTGTCCGGTAAGAGCAAACGACGCGGTGGGTCGCCGCCGCTCCTCATGTGGAGATCAGGATGAAGGCCGTCGTTCTGGACGCGGACTGGGCACCCCGCGGAGACCTCAAGCTCACGCCGGAGCAGATCGCGGCGCGCTGGACGATCAACGCCAACCTGACGTGGCAGCATCCGCGGGTCCGCATCGAGGAGCGTCCTGTTCCGGGGGCGCCCAGCCCGGACGAGGTCGTGCTCCAGGTGGGCGCCTGTGGGATCTGCGGCTCGGACGTCCACATGTTCGAGACGGACAAGGACGGCTACATCTTCATCCCGTACCGCCTCGCCCTTCCGGTCGTGGCCGGGCACGAGTTCTCGGGCAAGGTCGTGGAGGTCGGCAAGGACGTTCGCAACATCCGCAAGGGCGACCTGGTCGCCGTCGAGGAGATCCAGTGGTGCGGCGCCTGCCGGGCATGTCGCGGCGGGTTCCTCAACCAGTGCGACAACATCCAGGACCTCGGCTTCACCGTGGACGGCGGATACCAGGAGTACACCACGGTCAAGGCCAAGTACTGCTGGAGTCTCTCGCGCGTTGCCGAGCGCCTCGGCAGCGAGGAGCTCGCGCTCGAAGCGGGCGCCCTGTGCGAACCCACCTCGGTGAGCTACGAGGGCATGTTCACGCGCGCGGGCGGCATCAAGCCCGGGTCCACGGTCGCGGTCTTCGGCGGCGGCCCGATCGGACTTGCCGCGGTGGCGCTCGCGAGCGCCGCAGGGGCCTCGCAGGTGTTCAGTCTGGAGCGAATGCCGGGTCGCATGGCCCTCGCCCGTGAGATGGGCGCCACCATGACGCTCGACCCGGTGACCGATGACGCCGTGGCGGCCATCATGGACGCCACCGATGGAGCGGGCGTCGACATGATGGTCGAGACCACCGGCAACTTCCAGCCGGTCCTCAACACCTGCCAGCAGATCCTCGGCGTCGCGTCGAAGGTCGTGATCGTCGGCATGGAACCCACGCACCCCAACATCGACCTGCTGCAGTTCCAGCTCCGGGGCGCCTCGCTCTACGGCACCGTGGGCCATTCCGGCGGCTGGGACTTCCCCAACGTCATCCGGCTGATGGCGTCCGGCAAGATCGACATGCGCAAGGCGGTCACCAAGCGCGTGGGCCTCGAGGGCCTGCTGGGTGCGATCGATGACACCAAGAAGCGGCTCGAGGGGAAGATCCTCGTGAAGCCGTCGCTCGGCTGACCGGGCCGGGACGGGAGGTCCTGATGACGCCGCCGGTCGTTGCCATCGTCGCGACGCTCGACACCAAGCACGAGGAGGTCGAGTACGTCATCGGCCGCCTTGCGGAGCTTGGGACCAGGGTCCTCACGATCGACTGTGGCATCCGTGGCGAGCCCGGCCCGGTCCGCGTTGACGTCACCCGGCACGAGGTGGCGGCGAATGCCGGCACCTCGATCCCGGAGCTGCTTGCGCTACCCGACCGGGGTCCGGCGATTGCGGCGATGATGCGCGGCCTGGCGACGCTTGTGCCGCGCCTTCACGCGGAGGGCCGGTTCGACCGGTGCCTGTCGCTCGGTGGCTTCAACGGCGCGCTGCTGGGCGCAGCCGCGATGCGCGACCTGCCGCTCGGCGTGCCCAAGCTGATCATCAGCCCGATCGCCTCCGGCGCCCGGAGCTTCGGGCAGTTCGTGGGCTACACGGACATCGCCGTGATGCACTCGGTCGTCGATCTCCAAGGGCTCAACGGGCTTGCCTGCAGGGTCCTGGACACGGCAGCCGGCATGATCGGGGGAGGACCGCTGTCGCCGCGGGAGCGGACCCGGCCCGCGTGCGTCGTGGCCCTGACCGTGAACGGCAACACGACGCCTGTGGCCATGCGCATCACCGCGGCGCTTCGCCAGCGAGGCTGCGAGGTGGTGCCCTTCCACTCGAACGGGGCCGGCGGCGGGGCCATGGAGGCGCTCGTGCGGGCCGGTGAGTTCGACGCGGTGATCGACCTGACCACCAACGAGCTGGCCGAGTCGCTGCTGGGCGGAATCTACCCGGGCGCACCAGGTCGCCTGCTGGCTGCCGGGGAGGCCGGGCTGCCCACCGTGGTGGTTCCCGGCTGTCTCGACTTCACCAACCAGGGTCCGATCGACCACCTCCCGGAGCGGCTGCGCCACCAGCCGATGTCGCCCCACAACCCCGAGGTGACGCTGGTCCGCCACCGGCTTGACGACGGCGGTGTGCTGGCCGCGGAGTTCGCGGGGCGCGTCGGGCGCCACCCCGGACCCGTTGAGGTGGTGCTCCCGACGGACGGACTGTCGATGCCGGGCTCGGCTGGCGGCAGCTTCTACGATCCGGAATGGGATCGCGTGTTCATCGACGCCATCGACGGGGCCCTCGATCCGCGGATCGCCCGGGTACGCGTTGCGGCAGGAATCAACGACGACGCGACGTCCGATGCGGTCGTGGCCGCCTTCGACCGCGTCTGGACGATGGCCGGCGGCACCAGGGAGACGACCCTGCCGCAGGCCCGGCGCAGGGACCCCGCCGTTCTGTTGCCGTAAGATGACGCCGGACGGAAGCGGCGGCAGGTCCGCACATGTCCAGCTGTAGCGGACACCACGATGGCGCAGAACCCTCAACCCACCCCCGGCACCGACGAGACAGATCTGCGGATCGGCGCACGCCTCCACGAGCTGCGCAGTGCCCACCGCCTCTCTCTCCGGGAGCTCGGCCGCCAGGTTGACCTGTCCCCTTCCTTCCTGAGCGAGGTTGAGCGGGGGATCGTGGACCCGTCCATCTCGGCCCTCAAGCGCATCGCGACGGCGCTCGACGTCCGCCTCGAGTACTTCTTCTCGGACGAGCCGAGCGAGGAGAGCGCGGGCGTGTCCGTGATCCGGCGGGGCACGGGACGCAAGCTGGGCAAGGACGTCACCTTCGAGCGCCTCACTCCTGACTGGGGCGAGCAGTTCGAGGTGATCTTCGGAACCTACAAGCCGGGCGCTTCCACTGGCGAGGAGCACCTGGTTCACGAGGGCTTCGAGTGGGGGATCGTGCTGCGCGGCCGGTTCAAGATCTGGGTTGGCGCCCAGGTGCTGTTCGTTGGTCCGGATGACTGCATCAGCTTCCGGAGCGGAATGCCCCACCGCGTCCAGAACATCAGCGACGAGGTCGGCGAGTACATCTGGGTCAACAGCCCGCCCTCGCTCTGACGTCGCCCACCTCCCGACATCCCCGAGTCCTCCCCATTGACATGTGGCCGGCGATGCCTGTAAATGGTAAACAATCTCCAATGTGAGCCACGCTCCTCGGGCACCGGAGGATGAGATGACCCCGCGTTCTGGCAGCACGGTCGACGTTGTCGTCGTGGGCGCCGGGCCGTCTGGGGCGGTCGTGAGCCACACGCTGGCCTCGCGGGGCTTCTCGGTGGTCTGCCTCGAGCAGGGCGACTGGATCAACGCGGGTGACTACCCGGTCAACAACCC
>JBAXFC010000203.1:0-6518 GCA_037140135.1 Chloroflexota bacterium | reverse complement strand
ACGGCGTCGCCCTGGTCGCCGCCGCGCTGGTCGCGGTCCTGGTCGGCAGCGCGCTCTTCCTGTCGGGCTGGACCCTCGGCCGGCAGGCCACGACGCAGCCGGGGACCCCGGTGGGCGAGGCAGAGGCGTTCCAGCCCTTCTGGGATGCGTACCACGCCGTCAGCGACCGCTACGCGGGCGGCACGGTGGACCAGAAGAAGCTGATCGAGGGCGCGATCAAGGGGATGATCGGCGCGCTCGACGACCCCTACTCCATGTACATGACCTCGGACGAGTTCAAGCAGTCCCTCCAGGGGCTCTCGGGCCAGTTCGAGGGCATCGGCGCGACCATCGGCACCGTTGACGCGGCGGGCGCCAACTCGACCTGCGACACCCTGGGCACGGACTGCCGGCTCGCGGTCGTGGCGCCCATTGCAGACTCCCCGGCCGCCAAGGCCGGGCTCGTGGCAGGCGATGTCATCACCGCCATCGATGGGGCGAAGCTCGACGGCCTCAAGGTGGACGAGGCCCGGGGCAGGATCCGGGGGCCCAAGGACTCCGTGGTCACGCTCACCATCGTCCGGGCCGGCGGCGCCCCGCGCGACATCCCGATCACACGCGCGGTGATCATCACGCCCGAGGTGACCACCAGGGTCCTCGGCGATGGAGCCGTCGGCTACATCGAGCTGTCCGGCTTCTCGGAGCACGCCGCCACCGAGATGGCGACCGCGGTCTCCGACAACGTGAAGGCCGGCCGCAAGGCCCTCATCCTGGACCTGCGCGGGAACCCCGGCGGCTTCGTCACGGCGGCCCGCTCCATCGCCTCGCAATTCCTGGCCGACGGCACGGTCTTCTGGGAGGAGGATGCCGCGGGCAACCTGACCGAGACGGCGGCCACGTCCGGCGGCCTTGCCACCGATCCCTCGATCAAGCTCATCGTCCTCGTGGACGGCGGCTCGGCCTCCGCCTCGGAGATCGTCGCCGGCGCCCTCCACGACCGCGGGCGGGCGCAGCTGGTGGGCACCAAGACCTTCGGCAAGGGCACCGTCCAGCAGTGGACCCAGCTCGAGTCCGACAGCGGCGGATTCCGCCTCACCATCGCCAAGTGGCTCACCCCGGACAAGACGTGGGTCCACAAGGTGGGCATCACCCCCGACGTGGTGGTGGACACCCCGCCCGCGAAGCCCGGCGACGACCCCATCCTGGCCAAGGCGCTCGAGCTGCTCGGCGTGCCGTCCACGGGCGTGATCACGTTCCGCGCGGCAGCCTGAGTTGGGGGCTTGCGCCATCGGGCGCGAGCGGTTAGGGTTCGCGCCAGAGGAAAGGAGGTGATGTGCAGTGAGCGATGGTAGTCAGCGCTGCACCACCTCGGCGGAGATCGTCGCCTAGAGGCGATCCCGGCCGGGTGGTCGGTAGCTTTCGAACGCCGGTCCGGTAGCGGGCCGGCGTTCGTGCGTCCGGGGTCCGGCCGCGGGCCCTGGCCCGCTTCCCCGACCCACTTCCCTGGCCCACCCCGTGGCCCGCTCGCGGGCCCCGTGCAACACTGGCCCCCCACACATCCGAGCGAGGAGATCCGCCATGGGCGAGACCATCGCCCAGAACCGTCGAGCCACCCACGAGTACAGCATCGAGGACACCTTCGAGGCTGGCATCGTGCTGCGCGGGACGGAGATCAAGAGCATCCGCGGCCACCACGTGAGCCTCGCGGACGCCTACGCGCGGATCGAGCGGAACGAGGCCTGGATCGTCGGGCTGCACATCGCGCCGTGGGGAGCCACGGACGTGCGCTTCAACCATGAGCCCAAGCGCGCCCGCAAGCTCCTGCTCCACCGCGACGAGATCGATGAGCTGCTGATCAAGACCAAGGCCAAGGGCCTCACGGTCGTCCCGCTCACGATCTACATCAACGACCGCGGGTTCGCGAAGGTGCGCATCGGCCTCGCCAAGGGCAAGCAGACGTGGGACCGGCGGCGCGAGATCGCCGACCGGGACGCCAAGCGCGACATGGACCGCCAGGTGGCCGAGGCGCGGCGCCGGTAGCGACAGCAGTGCCGGTAGCGACGGCAGCGACGGCAGCGACGGCAGCGACGGAACTCCGACACAGCAGGAGGCGGCATGCGACTCGCGCGGATGATCCCGGCGGTTGACGTCCATGCCGCGGGCGAGCCCGGGCGCGTTGTCGTGGGCGGCGTGCTCGATGTCCCGGGCGCCACGATGTTCGAGAAGGCCCAGCACCTCGAGCACCACGGCGACACGCTGCGCAAGCTCATGCTCAACGAGCCGCGCGGCTACCCGGCCCTCTGCGCCAACGTGATCCTGCCGCCCACCAACCCGGCCGCCGATGCCGGCTACGTGATCATGGAGCACGTCGAGTACCCGGGGATGTCGGGCTCGAACACGATCTGCGTGGCGACCGCACTCCTCGAGACCGGCATGCTGCCGATGACCGAGCCGATCACCGAGATCACGCTCGAGGCGCCCGCGGGGCTGATCCGCGTCCGCGCCACGTGCGAGAACGGCAAGGTGACCGGCGTCACGTTCCGCAACGTGCCTGCCTTCGCAACCCACCTCGACGCCGTGGTGGAGGTGCCCAAGCTCGGCACCGTGACCGTCGATGTGGCGTACGGCGGCATGTTCCACGTCATCGCCGACGCCCAGGCGCTCGGGTTCCGGATCACGCCCGATGAAGGCGCCGACATCACCCGCGTCACCGAGATGATCAAGGCGGCCGCCGCAGAACAGCTCCCGGTCGTCCACCCCGACCAGCCGGGCTTCGCCGGCATCACCATCGGCCAGGTCAGCGGCCCCGCGCACGACTCGCGCAACTCCTGGCGCAACGCGACGACGGTGTCCACGCGGACCTTCTCCTGGGACAATCCGTCCACCTGGACCGGCGTCCTGGACCGCTCGCCCTGCGGGACCGGCACGTGCGCCAAGATGGCCGTGCTGCACGCCAAGGGCCGGCTGGGCATCGGCGAGGACTTCCGCCACGAGTCGATCGTGGACACGGTGTTCACCGGACGCCTCCTCGAAGAGGCGCGGATCGGGGAGTACGCGGCGGTCGTGCCGCAGATCACCGGGACCGGCTGGATCTACGCGTTCGCCTCGTACGTGGTGGACGCCACCGATCCGTTCCCGCAGGGGTTCACGGTCGGGGACATCTGGTAGGTCGGCGGGCCTGTCGGGGTCCGGCCCTCGCCGGGGTCCGGTGGGCGCCGGGGCCCCGGCGAGGGCCGCCGCGGACTGCCAGTCCCAGGAGTCGCCCGCGGCACGTCCACATCTGGCCTGGCAGGCCAGCCTTCGACGCCGGAGACGCCCTCAAGCCCGTCCTGAACCCCATGTCGCGTCGCCGAACGGACCCCGGGTCCACCTTCTGACGCCGAACCTCTCGTGCTGGGGACTGCCAGTCCGGCACCACCCAGAACCGATCGGATCAGAGCAGCGAGAACATCAGGGCAGCCCAGCTCGGCAGGAACGCGAGGACCAGCCAGGCGATCGGCGTCAGCGCCCACGCGGCGCGTCGGTTCACGGGCCCATCCGGCTCGATGGCCGCCGCGAGGATCGGCAGGGGATCACCACCCGTCTCGGTCGCCACCGACGCCTCGAGGATCGCGACGCACTCGCGACGGTGGCGCTGCTCGTCGAGCGACAGGAGCGTCATCTCGCGACGCAGGGCCACGAAGTCCACGGAGCCGCCGCGATTGGCCGCGATCTGCTGGCGGAGCAGCTCCCGCTCGAAGTGCTCCTGCGCGGTTCGGACCGGCCGGCTCGCGATCGCCGCCTCCGCCTCGTCGAGCCGGCCCAGACCTGCCAGCATCGCCGCTCGCCCATGCTCGGCATCGGGGTTCTCATCAAGCCAGCGCTCCATCGCCGCAAACCCCGACGGCAGCTTCGTGCCGGTGAACAGCTTCCACTCGTCGCGCTCGAGCGCGATGTGATCGCTGTAGAGCTCGAGCGCCGCCCGGAGCCGGTGGTCCCGCAGGGGCCACGAGGCGACGATCAGCCCCGCCACCGTGATCCCGAGCCCGATGAGCGTTCCCGTGAGCCAGTCCGCCACGAGGAGGTGGGCGACCGCCGCGGCGGCCAACCCGACGACCCCCGCGACGAGCATCCGGCGCTGCACAGCGACCACGGGTCGCCACGTGTTCCAGCCGACGCGCACGATCCGCGCGCGCACCTCGTCAACCGACGGCTGGCCCTCGCCCACCATCGCCTACCGCAGCAGGTAGCGGCGGCTCAGCGGAACCTCGGAGACCGGATCAACCGCCAGCGCACGCCCTTGAAGCGACACCGCGCCCGTCCGCACGTCGATCTCCACCGGCAGCGACGCCTGGTTCGCGAACAGCGAGGACCGCGTCAGCCCGCGCAACCCCGACACCGGCAGCAGCGTGCGACGTGTCCCCAGGCGGCGCGCCAGCGCGACCCGGTCCACCGATGACGACGTGAACGTGACCGCCACCTTGGCGGCCGCGGTGGAGACGCCCGCCCAGTCGGGCCGGTAGCGGGTGGGCTCGGCGCGCTCGACCGTCGCGTTGCCCTCGCCCAGCGGCCCCCACGCGGGGAAGCCGCCCTTGAAGATCCACTCGGGCTTGACGCCGAAGAACGCGGGCGACCAGAGCACGATGTCGGCCAGGCGCCCCCGCTGCAGAGAGCCCACGTGCTCCGAGATCCCGTGCGTGATCGCGGGCTCGATCGTGAGCTTGGCGAGGTACCGCAGCACGCGCGCGGTGTCGTCGCGGTCGTCGGGATCGGCGAGGCCCGGGTCCGCGGGCAGCCCCGGCACACCCTCGGCAGCCGGCGACCGGCGCCACGCCTTCATCACGTGGGCCAGCTGCATCGTCCGCCGGAACGTCTCGCCGATCCGGCCCATCCCCTGCGAGTCGGAGTTGATGATCCCGATGGCGCCCAGCTCGTGGAGCGGCCCCTCGGCGGCCATCCGCGCGGCCAGCACGCGCTCCCGGACCAGGGCGACGTCATCGGGCACCCCGAACGACAGCCCGTGGTTGAGCACGATCATCGGCACGTGCTCAACCGCCGTGGACACCCCGAACGGCAGCGTCGGCGTCGTGGAGGAGCAGATGATCGACGGCTCGCGGACCAGGCCGAGGAGATCCGGCACGTGCCCGCCGCCCGTCCCCTCGACGTGGTAGGCGTGCACGGTCCGCCCGCCGATCGCGGCCACCGTGTCCTCGAGCTCCGCCGACTCGTGGAGCCCGTCGGTGTGAAGCGAGACCGAGATGTCGCGCGCGTCCGCGTAGCGCAGGACCCAGTCGATGAGCTCGGGGTACGCGCCGTTGTCCTCGTGGATCTTGAAGCCCACGGCGCCCGCGTCGAGCAGCGCGTCGAGGTGGCCCTCATCGGTGGCGCGGGCGCCCGCCTGCATGCCGATGTTGATCGGCCAGGCCTCCATCCCCGCGAGCACCCGCTCCATCGCGAACGGCGGCTCCTCGAAGCCCGCCGAGATGAACGTGGTGATGCCGCCCGCCAGCGCGGGCGCGAGGAGCTCTGGGGTGATCGTGTGGACGTGGGTGTCAACGCCGCCGGGCGTGGCGATCAGCCCGTACGCCATGTAGGACTTGGTGTGCGGGCCGATGACGAGGTCGATGCCGTCGCTGATCGCCGGGCTGCCCGATCGGCCGATGCCGGCGATGCGGCCGTCCTTGATGCCGATGTCGGCCTTGATGGCGCCGAGCACGGGATCGAGGACGATGGCGCCGTTGAGCACGATGTCGAGCTCGGACGGACCCGAGGCCTCGTCCCACTGGGCCATCCGCGAGCGGAGGTTCTTGGCGTAGCCCCAGATCGGCTCGTCGCTGCGCGCGGTCCGGTCCTCGCCCACCTTGATCCACAGGTTGGTGTCGCCGAGGCGGATGCGGTCGCCGGTGGTGGCGCCGTAGCGGGTGCGGTACTCGGCGGCCGAGATGCGGGTCATCGGGGGCCTCCGTCGGCGTCGGACGCGGCCATGTCGGCGCCCGTCCCCGCGTAGCGGACCAGGCGCACCGTCTTCGTCTCGCCCGGGTCCCAGCCCACATACGCCCCCGACGCGATGTCCAGCCGGTAGCCGCAGGCGGCGTCGCGGTCGAACTCAAGGCGCGCGTTGACCTGGTGGAACGGGTAGTGCGAGGAGATGCGCACGAGGCGCCGCGAGTGCGACGTCACCGCCAGCTCGATCGCCTCGCGGCCGTCGTTGACCTCGATGTCCGCGTCGTCGCCGATGACGAGCGCGCCGGGTCCGAACGGATCCATCGGCTCGCCCCGGCCGAGCGGGTCCACGAGCGCGATGACCCGGGCCCCGTCACCGAGGAGCACCTCGAGCCGGATGTCGGAGGCGAGCTCACGGACACCGTCGAGCGCCTCTGACGGCGCCACGGCCGCATACCCCGCCGCCTCGGTCTCCTCGTAGGAGGCCCCGGCGCGAGCCGCCTCGAGCATCGCGTCGCAGATGAGGGCCACGGTTTCGGGATGGTTGAGCAGCAGGCCCGCGGCACGGTGGCGGCGCGCGAGCTGCTGCACGCCAACGTCCTCGCCCGCGGCCTGCG